>DASTWL010000093.1 GCA_035765895.1 Verrucomicrobiia bacterium
TCTGAGTCGGCCGCAACGCGGGGGTGTGCTTGTTTGTTCATCCGCCCACGCGCGGTCGCAAAATTGAGCAGAGGGGGTGCCACCCGGTTGAGCACCCATCGGCCGGCTGCCTGCGGTTTTGGCCGAAAACTTGCGGTGGGACAACGGGTTGGCAAGCTCGTTGGGTGCCGGAGGCTTTCCGTGCCGAACAGGTGGAGACGCGGGGCAGACCCAGGATTATCTCGTCACCCACGATTATTGTCATGGCAGAACGAACGTGACGCGCGCGATAACCAATGCAAAATATCCAACGCAACATAGTGTTTCGCAGTGACGACGGTTTGGACACGCAGGGGAACATCATCCGGCTGGCTTTGCAAACGGTGGTTTTCGAAGTGCCAAACCCGACAGTGACGTTGAGGCTCTCACAGGTTTTGGAGGGGTTCAAGGTTCTGACCGGCGATGCCGCGTTTTTTGCCGGTCGAGCCGTTGTGCGCAACATCATTCACACCGGGCATTCGGTTGTATGCGAGGCAACTCTGGATCATTCATTGGGCCATGCGCTTCTGGATGCCGCATCCGCCCATCAACGCGGGGCTTACTGGCAGGAGCGGTTTAAAGAATTTGTTCAGGGGTGGCAGCGTGAATATCGCGTGCTGCCGGAGTTCAAGTCGGTCATCGCCGACATGCAAAGCTTTTTGGAGGAATTGCGGATCTGGTTGGACCGTCTCGAAACCGAAATTCAAAGCCTGCCCCAAGATGAAGCCGTCCGTTTGGAGCAGTTCGTAATCAGCGAACTCAAGGAGCCGGTGACCAGCGCCATTGATTCATTTGTGGATCCGTTTGAAGACATCGCGAGCAGGCTTGGAGGCGAGATGGAGGCGGTTCACCGGATTCATCTCCGGCGTCAGCTTCACCCCTTGTTGCTGACGTCTCCGTTTGCATACCGCACCTTCACCAAGCCCCTTGGTTATGCCGGCGACTACGAGGTGGTGGACATGATGCTGCGTTCTCCGGATGAAGGGAAGACGCTGTTCGCCAAGATGATCAACATTTGGCTGGTTGGTCAGGCTCCGGCTGAGGCGCACCGAAACCGGGTGGCCTACTTGGTCCGAATACTGGTCGAGGAGACGCTGCGTGTTTCAGCGGCAGGTCAGCGTGCGCACATTTTCAACCTCGGTTGTGGGCCGGCTGAGGAGGTGGGACGTTTTTTGAACACCGAGGCGGTCAGTGACTTTGCCGACATGACCCTGCTGGATTTTAACGAGGAAACCATCACCCAGCTCCGTCGTAAGCTCGATCACATCCGGGTCACGCGGCGTCCGCGGGCGAGATTCGAGGTCATCCGGAAATCAGTCCAGCAGGTGCTCAAGGATGCAAGCCGCGCCATCAAGAACGAATCCCGACCCAGCTATGACTTTGTATATTGTGCGGGTCTTTTTGATTATTTGACGGATCCGGTGTGCAAGCACCTGATGAATGTCTTCTACGACATGCTCGCGCCAGAAGGGCTGTTGGTGGCGACAAATGTGAGCGACGCAATGAACCAAACCAGACCGTTCCGGTATTCCATGGAATACATGCTCGACTGGCATCTGATCTATCGCGATGGAGTCGGATTCAGAAAGTTGGCACCGGACAAAGCGCCGGCCGATGCCGTTGTTTGTATGTCTGATACGACTGGCGTAAATGTTTTTATAGAGGTTCGCAAACCCCGTCATGGCTGAGTCCTTCATAGATTCCAAGCAGCTTCGTTTGGCCTTTGCGGACTATGATCGGCGCGTCATCGTCAACAACGTCCAGGTGGGTTGTCTGATTGGTGTCCTGTTGATGCCTGCCGGGACCATTCTGGATTGGTTTGCCTATCCGCCAAACCAGTATCCCGGTGTGTGGGCGAATTTCCTGAAGATCCGCCTGCTGTGCTCGGTCTTGATTGCACTTTTTTGGTTTGCCGTGGTTAGTCCGGCAGGTCGCAAGCACCCACGCGTCCTGGGCGTCTTGCTGGCGATGTTCCCCACCTTTTTCATCGCGCTCATGATTTACCTGCAGGGTGGCTCGGAATCGCCCTACTACGCGGGATTGAATCTCGTGTTGCTCGTCATCGGGTTTGTATTGCACTGGACGCTGGGGGAGAGTGCGGTGGCTGTCAGCTTGGTGGTCTTGATGTATGTCGGTGCCTGCGCCATGCACGGTCCAATCAACCGGCAGGGCTTTGCCAACAACATGTATTTTTTGGTGCTCACGGGCATTATTGTGGTGACCGGGAGTTATGTTCACAGCCGGTGGCGGTTCCGTGAATTCGCCTTGCGTTACGAATTGGACCGGAACCGCCGCGAACTGGAAATCAGCAACCAGCAGCTCAACAACAAGAAGGGCGAGTTGGAGTCTAGCAACTCTGCCCTGAGCCAGAAGAAGGAGGAATTGGAGGCGAGCAATCTTCAGTTGAGCCAGCGCACGGATGAGTTGCAGCGGACCCTGGTCGAACTCCGGCAGACCCAGGATCAGTTGATCACCAAGGAAAAGCAGGCCTCGCTCGGCGTGTGGAGCGCGGGCATCATCCACGAGATGAACAATCCGCTGAATTTTGCCCGCACCGGTTTGTATGCGCTGCGCAACAAGGAGAAGCTGCTGCCGCCCGCCGAGCAGGCCGAGTTCAAGGAGGTGGTGGCCGACATCGAAGACGGCATCAAGCGCGTCCACACGATTGTTTCGGATCTTCGCACGTATGCTCATCCGGGCCGCGAGGAGAGCGAGGATGTGCCGCTGGCCGACATCGTGCGCGTGGCGTTGCGGTTCTTCAGCAGTGATTTGCAGGGGCGCGTCGAGGTGATCCAGGACATTCCGTCGGAGCTGTCCATTCAAGCCAACCGGAACAAGATGATTCAAGTGCTGGGGAACCTCCTGCAAAACTCGGTTGACGCGCTCAAGGCCAAACAGTTTGATGAGGGCCACCCCCAGATCCGGATTGACGGCCGGCAGGCGGATGGCCGGGTGCGTCTGGTCTTGCGGGACAACGGGCCGGGCATCGACAAGCAGCATCTCGACAAGATTTTTGATCCGTTCTTCACCACCAAGGATGTGGGGGAAGGGATGGGATTGGGACTGGGCATTTGCTATCGCATCGTCCACGAGTTCGGTGGAACCATTTCGGTGCAGACGGAGTTGGGGCAGTTTTGCGAGTTTACGCTGGATTTCCCGGCTGACAGGATGGAGCCGCAACCCGCGTAGCCAGGGGACGTATGGACAATTATTACGATTACAAGAAATTCGCGATTCTCTACGTGGATGACGAGGAGAAGTCGCTCAAGAATTTCACCCGCGCCTTTGGCGAAAGCTTCCGCATTCTCACCGCCCCCAATGCACAACGGGGACTGGCATTGCTGGAAAAGCATCAAACCGAGATTGGCGTGCTGATGACCGATCAACGCATGCCCGGCGAAAAGGGCGTCTGGTTGCTGGAACGGGCGCGCCACCTGCAGCCCCGCATCATCCGGATTCTGGTCACGGCCTACACGGACATGGATGCGGCGATTGCGGCGGTCAACACCGGTTCCATCTACAAGTTCATCATGAAGCCGTGGGATCCGCCGCAGCTCGACAACAACCTGCGCCGGGCGCTGGAATTTTTCATGGTGCAGCGGGAGCGCGATCAGTTGTTGAAGGAGAAGCTTTCCGTGATTCACAACATGATGATTGCGGACCGCATTGTAAGCCTTGGTCTGCTGGCCCAGGGGCTGAGCCACCACATCCGCAATCCGTTGCAGGCCGTGAAAACATTTCTCGATCTGGCGCCGGCCAAATTGGAGGAGGAAAAACTGGATGCCAGCGGGCTGCGCGATCCGGATTTTTGGAAGGAATATTATCAGAACGCCCAGACCCAGCTGGATAAAATCACCAACCTCCTCAAGGATCTCTGGTCCGCGCCTGAAAAGCCGGATTCCTCCTTCGGCAGCCGGGTGCAGGTGGGAGGCGTGGTGGACAAAGAAGTCGCCTTGATCCGGCCGAGCCTTGAGGCGAAGGACATCACGGTCATCAATACCATTCCTGTCGACCTGCCGGAGATTGGCGTGGATGCGCAGAAATTCCATCGCCTCTTTGAACTTCTATTGCGGGATGAACTGGCCAGCCTGCCCCAGGGCGCCAAGATCACTTTCACCGGCCGGTATCTGAGCGAGACGCCTTCGGGTCAGCCGGAGGTGGAGATCATGGTGACCGATGACGGGCCGGGGCTCCCCAAGGAGGCTTTGCGAATTCTCTTCGACCCCTTCGTCGTGCGCATGGACATGCCGTCCGAGTATGGCATCAACCTCATGGCGTGTTTCTTCATCGTGCATCATCACGGAGGAAAAATCACGGCACAAAGCCACACCGGCACCGGCACCACGTTCTCCATCCGCATGCCGGTCAATCCGAGCCAGACTCCCATCGAAGATCGGGCCGAGTTTCTGCAAAAAATTCTGCTCAACGAAACGCTGTGGGAAAAACTGATCTCCACCCCGGAATGAGCTGGGCTGCGGCGATCAGTTTTTATCCGCGTTAATTCAAGCCATTATTCCGCGCAACACCACCGGGAACGCCCCGGTGGCGCCCACATGTCCTTCCTGGAAAAATATTTGTGGGTTTGCCCTGATGGCGTTGCCGCAGCGGATTTGCTAAACCGGGCGGGTGAGGAATGAATTGACCCGTCGAGAAACTTATGGGTTAACTGACCCATCCGGAAAAGGTCAATTCGGGCGATGATCCTCACGGTATTCAAATTGTTGAACGGGAAGATGTAGGGTGGATTCGTTGGACGTAGTTTGAGGCGGGACGCCCACAGCAAACCGAACCGGGTCATGACCGCATCGTCGGTCGAGGATTGGGATAGAAGCAGATGAAAACACTTTTAGTGCTGGCACCACACCCTGAATTGGCCGACTCCATGCGCACAGGCCTGAATCCTGAGCACTACCGTGTGGTGCACCGGGTCAGCGCGGAGGAAGCCGAACCGTTGCTGGTGCACGGCCTGGTGGATGCCTGTGTATTGGATTTGGAACTCAGCGGGGTTCAAGGGATCTGGATGATCGAGAAGCTGCGGCGCAAATCTCCCCGCATTCCGATGCTCGTCTATGCCGGATCGCGCCAGCCCGAATGGGAGGAAGAGGCCTATTTGCAGGGCATCAAGCACGTGCTTGCCAAACCGTTCCGGCCGCGGATTCTTAATTCCGTGCTGGATGGCATGTTCGCACCGGCCGCCGCCTCGACGGACACCCAGCATTTCACTGCGACGCTCGCCACTTTGCCGGGCGCGACGTCGTCGTTCCGGGAAAATCTGCCGCCGACGGCTCCCTCGCCATCCACGACCTTTCAGAGCTTGGAAATCCTGCGCGACTTTTCGGCCATCCTCACCCATTCGTTGAAGGCGGATGCGCTGCTCAAACAATTCCTGCTGCTCATTCGTGAAATCACCGGTGTCAACCGGGCCGCCATCTTTTTGCGGCCATCCGAGGCGCCCTTCATGGCTGGTGCGGCAATGGATACGCGCCAATTGGCGGCGGCTTGTGCCATCGGCCTTCGGTCCGACTTGCTGGACAACGTGCAACTGTCATTCGAGGCGGGCATCGGCAGCCATGTGCAGCGGCTCGGGCGCATTCTTCGCCGCAACAGTCCAGAGGCTGCTGATGTGGAGACGCAACGCGAATTCGAATTGCTGGGGACGCAAGTGGCGATTCCCATCCTGGATCGTGAGCGTCTGCTCGGTGTGGCAGTGTTTGACGCCCGGGTGACGGGTGAGCCGCTCGTGAACGCCGAGCTGGAGTTGATTTTTCACCTGCTCGAGCAGGTTGGGCTGGCGGTCAAAAACATCTGGCTGCACGATCAGGTGGCGGCCAACCACGAAATGCTCGCGGACGTCATGCGCGAGTTGAGCAGCGCCTGCGTCGTGGTCAGCCGTGACCTCGCCGTGCTGCATGCCAACAAAATGGCTCGTAAATACTACGGCCAGGCCGGCAGCCGATCGGGTGAGCTCGAATTCAGCGACCTTCCGCCGGCGTTGGGCTCCAAGGTGTTTCAAGTGCTCAAGACCGGTTCGGCGGTGGCGCCCTTCCGTTACACGCCGGAGGATGAGCCCGGCGCCGTTTACCAGGTGACCATCGTGCCGATTCACCGCGGCGACACGCCGGTGCCCTCCTCGGCAATGCTGATGGTGGAGGACCGCACTCAATCCGAGCAGCTCCAGCGGTTGGAACTGGAGGCCCGGAATCTGCGGCTGGTGCGCAGCATGGCGGAACGGCTGGCGGCGGAAATCGGCAACGCCATGGTGCCGATTGCGGTGCACCATCAACTGCTCGGCGAGCGGTTCAAGGATGCGGAATTCCGGGCGGCCTTGGACAAGGCGCTGGCCGAAGGGGTGAAGCGCGTTGATCGCCTGGTGCATCAAATGCGCTACTTGGCCGGCAACGTCTCCGCGGCGGGCGATCCCATCCCGCTCGGTTCGTTGATTGAGGAAGCCTATCAGGAGGCCCGCAAATACCAGTCCGGCAAGGCGGCCAAACTGAACAACGAATTGCGCGACAAATCGGTGTCTATCTCGGGCGACCGCGCCGCCCTGAAGCACGCCTTTTGCGAGGTGATTCTGAATGCCTTGCAGTCCAACCCTGCCAGCCCGCAGATCGCCATCCGATTCCGCGACGAGGCCGCCACCAACGGAACCCACGAGGTGAAAATAGAGGTGGAAGACAACGGGCCGGGCTTCACGCCGGAGGCGCAGAAGGAGGCGACCACGCCGTTCTTCACCACGCGCATTCCGGGTGTGGGGCTGGGATTGGCCGTGACGCGGAAGATCATTGAAACCCATCGCGGCAAACTGGAAATACCGCTTGTTACCCCCGGTCACCCGGGGGTGGTGCGCATTTCCCTGCCGGTGGAAGCGCAAATGGCCCAGGCCTAGTTTGGTTCCCGGTGCGGTGAGTATAAGCCTGTTGCGTGAAAGTGGTTGGCTGATGACCGGGGGGCCGGGTTGAGCTGGTTTTGTCGCGGGAAGCAGATGATTTCTGCTTGTTAGGGGAAGGTCGACCGATACGATGCGGTCAATAAACAATCACACCGAGGAATTGATTCCGACCGACACTATTTCAGCCTCGACAGCGACCGAGGCGCCGCTGCTGGTGGCAACTGACCGGCCTGCCCGCCGACGGGGCACCTTGTTGATCTGCGACGACGAAGACGGTCCCCGGGAATCGTTGCGCATCATCTTCAAAGGGGATTACGACGTGTTGCCGGCCAGCAGTGGTCCTGAAGCCATTGAACTGGCGCAAAGCAATCAAGTGGACGTGGCGGTCTGCGACATCCGCATGTCAGGCATGTCGGGGATCGAGGTGCTGGAGCGGCTGAAGTTCGTCGATCCTACCATCGAAGTCGTGATGATGACGGCGTTCGAGACGACGGACACATTGCGGCAGGCGCTGCGGTTGCATGCGGCCGATTACATCAACAAACCCTTCGACGTCTCCACCGTCCGCGCCGCGGTGGCGGGCGCCATGCAGCGGCGGCTCCTGGAATCCGAGGCCAGCGACAGCGCCGCCAAACTGCAGGAACTCTACACGGAGCTGCAGCACCAGAAGATTCAGGAGCAAATCACCCAGGCGCGCGGCGAGATTTACGCCAGCGTCATTCACGACATCAACGGGCCGCTGACCGTAATTTCTGGATTCGTGCAGTTGTTGAATCAGCGGCTGGCGGGAATTGGCGAGCCGTCAGCGGCCGACGTCGAATTCATCAAGGACCGCTTGAAGACCATTCAGCGGCAGACGGCAAACTGCATCGAAATCTCGCGGCGTTATCTCAGTTTTTTGCGGCAGGCGGAAGGCGACGAAGTCTCGCGCGTCGGGGTGAACCAGATGCTGGCGGACCTGAACCAGCTCGTGCGGGTGCATCCCAGCCTGGGCAATCATCAGTTTGCGGTTCATCCCCTGGACCGCGACGTCGGTGTGCGCATCAACGGCACCGACCTCATCCAGATTCTCCGCAACCTGGTGATCAACGCGTTCCAGGCATCCGCGACATCCTGCCAGGTGGAAGTGGCGGCGCGTGTCCTCACGGAGCCGTTGGACTTGACGCAATTGAAAGATGGTCCGGGCGACCGGATCCTGAATGTTGAGTGCTTGGACAACGCCCCACCGCTGCTGGCGGTTTCCGTGTCCGACAACGGCCCGGGCATACCGCGCGAAATTCTGCCGAAGATATTCCAGCCGTATTTCACCACGAAATCCGCCAAACAGGGGACCGGTCTCGGGCTGAGCATCATCATGCGCCTCATCAAACAGGCTGGTGGCGCCTTGCATGTGCACACCGTGCCGGGCGCAGGGACGACCTTCACCGTTTATTTGCCGGCGGTGGATGGCTTGGTGCTGTCGCGGTCCTGACGCGCGTCCGCCGTCCGCCAAAAGCCGCTTTGCATTGTCCGTGGCCCGCCGTAGCATGACAGCCATACGAGGTCCGCATGAAGCCATCCCCGGTTCCAGCCAACGAAGCGCGGCGTTTGAAGGTGCTCTGGCAATATGAGGTGCTCGACACCGTGCCCGAGGCAGTGTTCGACGACCTGGTCGAACTGGCCAGTGCGGTTTGTGACGCGCCCATCGCCCTGATCTCCCTGGTGGATGAATCCCGCCAGTGGTTCAAGGCCAAGGTGGGCTTGAGCACAAACGAAACCAGCCGCGACGTCTCCTTCTGTGCCCACGCCATCATGCAGCCCGGCCTTTTCATCGTTCCGGACGCCACCAAGGACCAGCGGTTTGCCGACAATCCGCTGGTGATTGCGGAACCGCGAATTCGTTTTTATGCGGGTGCGCCGCTGGTCACTCCCGATGGTCACGCACTCGGCACCCTGTGCGTGCTGGACCAACGGCCTCGCGAACTCAGCGAAGCCCAGCGCAAGGCGTTGCAGGTGCTCGCGCGGCTCGCGGTGACGCAACTGGAGTTGCGGCGGCATGCAAAGGAACTGGCCCAGGCGCGCGAAGACACCCAGTTTCTCAAGCAGGAATTGGAAAAAGCCCGCAGCCACCTGGAAAACGTGGAACGGGGCAAGGACCGGGCTTGATGACGACGCGGCCCTAGTTGGCGCCGCCTCCCTGATTGTTGGCCCAAAGGATCGCCGCTGCCACGATGGTCGCCGTGATCAAGCCGGCTATCACCGCCCAGACCAGCACGATTTTCTGTTTGCGTCGCAGCGCCCGTCCGCCCATGCCCGGGAGCAGATAGAACCGCTCTTGTTCCTTGTTTCTTGAAAACCAGCCCATGTTTGTGTGCGGCCCCTTCCCCCAAGCAGCACCGCTGTCTGCCCGTGAATCGTGGACCTTCCTGTCGTGGGTTACTTTCGTTTTCCGGACGCCGGGCGACAAGCGGATTTTTGGCCGGCACCGTGACGCAGGGCGGGGCCAGTTGAAACCGCCAAGCGGCGGCCACGCGTCCTTAGTTCAGCACCGACAGGTAGCGCCGCAACGATGCCTTGAGGGTGGCAATTGCCTGCGAATGAATCTGGCAGACCCGCGACTCGGTGATTTCAAAAACGGCGGCGATGTCGCGCAACCGCAAACCTTCGTGGTAGTAAAGTGCCAGCACCTTTCGTTGCATGGCCGGCAGTTGCTCCAGTTGCCGGAAGACCAGCGTCACCAGGTCACGTCGTTCCACCGCTTCGCCCGGATCGATTTGAGAATCATCCTCAATGCTGTCGCTCACGGTGGCTTCGCCATCCAGGCCGGCGGCCATGGGCGCATCCAAGTGGACGAACGTGATGGGCTGGATGTCCGCCTGCAAGTCGGCGTAGCTGGCCTGGGTCAGGCCCAGTTCCCGGGCAATTTCCGCATCCGTGGCCGTTCTCCCATGGGCTTGTTCGAGCCGGCGCGCTGCGGCCTGCACGCGCCGGGCTTTCTGATGCACGGAACGCGGCACCCAGTCGAGCCGGCGCAGTTCATCCAAAATGGCGCCGCGGATGCGCAGGCGCGCGTAGGTTTCCAGCGAGCAGTTCGCGGCCGGATCATAATTCCGCACGGCCTGCAGCAGGCCCAACATGCCCGCGCTGAATAGATCGTCCACTTCAACGGAAGCGGGCAGATGCGCGGCGAGTCCGTGCACAACGGACCACACCAGCGGGACGTGCGCTTCGACCAGTTCGTCTTCCGTTTGCGGGAGCGAACCGGGCTGCTGGGTTGTCGTGGCGAGGCGCATGTTTTTGGCGGTCGAGGCCGCCGGCGAACACTCACTTTGGAACGCAACGCCGGTCCGGCTGGACGCGGCTTCGCGTTGCGTTTGATCATTCACCATCAATGCCTCAACACCGTCCATTTCCCGGCCTTTAGCAGAACGGTTGCCACTGCGAATCGACCGCGCAGGGCGCAGCAAAACCTCAATGTTTTCGTTGTTTTTGGCCGCCAAGTGAAGCGTTTTGAGCGGGTGTCAGGATGCAGTGGGAAAGTGTTGCCGGTGGAGGCGGCAAATTTTGCCAGGCAAATTTTGACCGATTATCTTGCGCCAAATTGCATTCGGGGCGGCGGTCGTTCCGTGGCGGAAGGAATGATTTCACGCCTGCCCATCGGACAAGAAAAGGCGGTGGAGCCGTGCAGAGGCTGAAGGCCAGAGGCAGGCTGGATCAGGTGAGGCGCACGGTGCGCAAACGGGCGGGCTTAAGCCTCGGCGCCGGCGTCGGCCCGCTGATCGTCGGGAGTGACGCCGTATTCGTGCAGCTTGTTGCGGAGCGTGCGGATGCTGATGCCGAGCTTTTTGGCGGCGTGCGTCCGGTTGCCCTGGCACTGGGCCAGCACGCGCAATATCTGGCGCTTCTCCAGTTCGTCGAGGGTCAGCGGATCGCTGGTGGATGCGTCGTCCGGGGCGAAATCGAGCAGGGCCTTGGAATCGGTCGAATCGAGCGAAGTAAAACCGAGGTGGCTGGGTTGCAGGGTTCCTTCTTCGCCGCAGAGAATGACCGCGCGTTCGAGGACGTTTTGCAGTTCCCGCACGTTGCCGGGCCAGTGATGGGCGGCCAGGGCCTTCATGCAATCCTTGGATGCATCCGTCACGGGCACGCCGTGCTTGCGAGCGAAGCGCCGCAGGAAATGGCCGGCGAGCAGCGGAATGTCCTCCCGGCGGTCGCGCAACGGGGGAACCCGCACGGGCACGACGTTCAGGCGGAAGAAAAGATCCTGGCGGAATTCCTTGCGGGCGACGCTTTGTTCCAGGTTGCGGTTGGTGGTGGCCAGCACGCGGACGTCCACCTTGATGGTGCGATTGCCGCCCACGCGTTCGAGTTCGCGCTCCTGTAGAACGCGCAGCAGCTTGGCCTGCACGCCGGGGGAAATTTCGCTGATCTCATCGAGCAGAATCGTGCCGGTGTGCGCCAGTTCAAAGCGGCCTTCGCGTTTGGTCAGTGCGCCGGTGAATGCCCCCTTTTCGTGGCCAAAGAATTCGCTTTCGATGAGGTTTTCCGGGATCGCAGCGCAGTTTACCTTGATGAACGGCGCGGCCGCCCGGGGGCTGGCGCGGTAAATCGCGCGCGCCACGAGCTCCTTGCCGGTGCCGCTTTCGCCCTGGATGAGGACGGTGGCCTGTGTGCGGGCGACTTTGTGAATGAGTTCACGGAGCTGTTCCATGCTTGCGCTGCCGCCGAGCAGTTCACTGCCGGTGTCCTCGCTTTCGTCCGCGTCGGTCTGCTGGCTGAGGTATTGATTGACGCGAATCAACTGGGAAAATTCCTCGGCCTTTTTGAGCGTGAATTCGAGCTGGTCCGGGGTGAACGGCTTGAACAGGTAATCGAAGGCGCCCTCGCGCAGGCAATTCATGGCAAACTCGGCCGTGCCCAAGCCGGTCATGATGACCACCAGGGGTTTTTGGGGGCGCGTTTTGAGTTCGCGCAGGAGATCGGTGCCGTTGCCGTCCGGTAGATGCACGTCACTCAAGACGAGATCGAAATTGTCCCGGCTCAGGGCGTCCCGCGCCGCCGCGATGGTGTCCACGGCGGTCACCTCGCACCGCCGCTTCAACTGCGCTTCGAGGCTCTTGCGAACCAGCAAATCATCTTCAACGACAATGATTTTTTCGACGGGCACGCCGCAGCCTACTCCGCCGTCCCCGGCCGGGTCAGCAACAAAAAATGAGTTCGCAGCGGAACAGGGGTCGCCAGGTTTCTCCGTTGCGTGGAGCCACTTTTTTCGGACGGCTTAAAGCGGCGGTCGCGTCAGGCTGGAAGCCAGCACGCGGGCGACATGATGGAGCGCGTGGCGCGGCGGATAGTTTTCCGACTGGATCAGGGTTCTCGCTTTACGCAGCCGCACGTCGTTGGTCGCAGTCGTGACCGGCGGCGGGTTCGTTGCGGGCGGAAGCTTGGGCTCCGGCTCGACTGCGGGACGACTCGAGCGCAGCGGCGCTGAATCTGGCAGTCCGGAATCCTGAGGATGCCGCGGACGGTTCATCGGAGCCTCCGTTTCGCGGTTTCTCCGGCGTGAGAAGTGGCGGCGTTGGTGGGGTGAGTCCGCATCGGATGTCCCTCGTGGTTGCCGGGCTCAGGTGGCGGGCAGATCGTTGAAGTCCGCGAGCAGGCGGTCGGTGGAAGCGGCGGCCAGGGCGTGCTTCCCGTTTTCGGCCATCACAATCAGCGTCGAACCGTCGGGGCGTTGCGCCAGATGCACGCGCATCCGGTCAAACGTCCAGCAGAACGTGTTCGCCTCGAGCCGGTGATGATTCAAGCTGTCCGCCGCCAGGGCCAGCCGGTTCAGGGCGAGTTCCACCTGGGAGTGGGAAATCTCGTCCGTGCAGGACTGGCACAAGTGCGTGCGGTCCGGCAGGCGCACGCCGCAGGCGATGATGCCTGGCGCCGGCAGATGCCGTTCGAACAAATCTTGTAAGGTCGATTTCATAAAGTTTCATCCATGCTGCGCACAAACAGCCGGCGGTCCGGCTGCAACTGGCAGATGATGCGGCCCTGGCGCGACCGGATTTCCAGCCGGTCAAAGCGGCCGAGCCGCGCAATGTCCCGCAATTGCTGCGCTTGTTGATCCACCTGATCCATCAGGCGCAGGCGCCGTTCGAGCGATTTGCACTGCCACGTGAAGAGCACTTCGCCCTCACCTGAGCAGAGCACGACTTCGTCAAGGCCCTCGTTGCCGGCCTCATCCAGCCGTGCTTCAGGCGAGGCGCAGGGCGCCGATGCTTCCACTGGAGCTGTTGCATTCATGTTTTGCCTTGGTTTGTTTCACGCTGACGCGGCGGCGAACCTGGCGAATGGTGCGCAGCGAACCGTCCACCAGCTGCCGCACGCCGGGGTCCGGATCTTCTGCGGCGCGCTGCAGCGCGTTCTCCGCGCGCGGATCACCCAGCCGGCCCAGCGAATGGGCCGCGGCCCGGCGTAATTCCGGATCGCTGTCGCACAGCGTGGCCATCATTAGAGTGGTCGCGAGTTTGCGGCGTTTTTCGAGATCGGTAACGGAAAGCACTTCTGGCGCGGCGGAAGCACTGCGGGACGACAGGGCGCCGAGGCTTTGCTGCAACTCGTAGTAGTAGGTGAGTTCGGGCAGGTATTGAATCGTTTCCGGCGGCGTGACGCCGAAACTCTGAAGCAGCCGGCCGACGGCGTAGCGCACGTCCGGGTTTTTGTCCGTCAGGCTTTGCTTCAATTCTTCCACCGCAGCGCGGGCTTCGGTGGACTCGATCCAGTTGGGATCAATGGCCGGCAAGGATGTGGCGGCGATGCGGCGCACGCCGCTGGTGGTGTCTTTCAGCGCCTTGACCAGCGGCCCGATGGCCCGGCGGTCATGCAACCCCGCCAGGGCAATGGCGGCGGCTTCGCGCACGTCGGCGTCCGGATCGGACAGTGCGCGGATGAGCGGTTCAACGCTCGCAGGATGCTGCGTTCGGCCCAGCGTTTCCGCGCTGGCGCGGCGCACGTCCCAGACGGGATCTTGCAGCAGGTTGATCAACGGCTCGGCGGCACGCTCGCGGTCGATTTGGGCGAGCGATTCGACGGCGGCGCGGCGCACCCGGCTGTCGTCTTGTTTCAATTTGGGTGCCACAAGATCGAAGTTGGCGGCGTTTCCCTGCTGTCCCAGCGCGTGGATCGCGGCCATGGACAACGAGGCGTTGGGCGAGTTGAGCGCCTCGATGAGCGCGGCTTGCACCCGTGCATCGTTGAACAGGCCGAGGGCCTCCACCGCGTGCGGCCGCATGCTGGGGGCGGCAGTTTGCGCGGCAAAAAGCAGTCGTTCGATGGCTTGACTGCCGAAGCTGGCCGCCTTCATGAATTGATTTTTCGCCACCGCCACTTCCAGGGCTTCGCCATCGTCCGCCGGATGCCAGTCAAGCGCTTCCAGCAGGGCTGCGGTGCGCAGGCGTAATTCGGGATCCGCGGCCCGCAACAGCGGCACGAGGTCCGCCGTCAACTGGGCCGGCGGCGCTTGCTTCAATGCCTCCGCGGCAATCGCGTGCACGTCCGGGCAATTATCCTGGAACGCCTTGAGCAAACTAGGCAGCCGCTCCGGAACCTCCAGCCGGGCGAGACCGGTGGCGGCGTGCCGGCGCACTTCCGGGTCGCTGTCGGTCAGTGCCTTGTTCAACGCGGCCAGCGCATGCTGCGAGGGCGCCTGCGACAGCGCCTCCGCGGCGCGCCGCCGGGTAGGCAGTTCCGCCGAGCCCAGCCGACGCAGGGTGAGCCAAAGCAGGCAGTTTGAGATGATGGGCGTTTGCGTCATGTTTTCGCGACCTGACCGTTTTGGGCCGGAAAGGTCTTCCGTCCTGTCTTCTTTATCGGCAGGTCGAACGCGCCACTTTAGCGATTTTTTGTCATCGAAAATCCACGTTCGATGCCAATATGTAAATTGCTTTGGGTGAATAACTTGAACGCGAAGTTTGGGGGTGGGTGATTTCGTGGATGAACTTTGGCCGCCAAACACCCGGGTGAGCCGCGTGCCTCCAACTATCGGGGATGGATCCGCTCAATTGATGAGCGAATCGCGGTAGGACTTGGGCGGCATGCCGGTCGCCTGTTTGAAGGCGACGCAGAAGCTGTTGGCGCTTTGATAGCCGCACATGCGCGCCAGAACCTCCATTTTGTGGTTCGATTCGGCGAGCAGGGCCTTGGCCCGTTCGATGCGGACGCGGTGCAATTCCTCGCCGGGCGTGCGGCCCAGATGTTCGATGAAAGCCTTGTGCAATCCCCGCCGCGACATGGCGGCCACCCCGACCAGATCCTTCACGCTAATGGGTTCGTGGCAGTGTTCGAGAATGAACCGGACGCTGCGGGCCACACCCTTGTGTTTCACGGCCAGCAGGTCGCTGCTCTTGCGCACGACGAGGCCGGATGCGGGCACGCGAATCGGCGCCTTCGGCGGCGCATGACGTTGCATCAACTCGTCCAGCAGCGTGGCGCCCCGGTAACCGAGGAGTTCGAGATTGGTGTCCACGCTGGAAATCGGCGTGGGCATCGAATCGGGCGCGAGCAGATAGTTTTCGGCGCCCACGATGGCCACCTCTTCAGGCACGGCGATGCCGACGCTTTCGCACGATTCCAACACATCCAGCGCTTGTTCATCGTTGGCGGCAAAAATGCCGATGGGTTTGGTGGTGCGTTTGAGGCAGGCCGCCAGCCAGTCGCGCTTGCGCCGCCATTCCTGCCGGCCGGAGCGGTAGGCGATGGACTGATGCCAGCGCAGCCAGCCGCAGTGATGTCCCGCGGCGCGCAACGCCTCGACAAAACCGCGACCGCGCTCCTCGTAGGACCAGTTGTCCGCGTCGCTGTAAAACAGGAAATTGCGCAGGCCGCGGGAGAGAAAATGTTCCGTCACGAGCTGCGCGGCATGGGCGTGATCTTCCAGCACGCGGGGAAAGGGCAGTTGCGGCCGGCGAAAACTGAAATCCACCGTGGGAATGCCGGCCTTGTGCACGAACTCGGCCAGGTCATCGCCGGCACCCAGCCACGCGAGAATGCCGTCGCCCTCCCAGCCCCATGGAATGACCTTTTCGCGCGCGTAGTTCGCCGTGAGATGCCAGTCGTGTTCTTGGGCAAATTTTTCGATCCCGCGATGCAGCCGGTAATCATACCAGCCCAGCGCGATGAGAACGCGACGGTGATGGGGTTTACGCGGCTGGCTCACGCACCAAAAAATGTCAGAGGGTATGGCAGGTGTCACCCATTTTGCGCGGCGCGGGCCCGCGTGCACGTTTCTCACGGGCTCGTGCACAACATCGCCGTTCCCGCGTGGGACGCGGCCTGCTAAGGTAAGCTTGAACTTCCGGATGCAAACGAGAATCCCATGAGGATGAACATCAAGAACGGGCTGTTGATGGGACTGGTCGGTTGGGCGACCTGGTTGCCCGCGGCTCCAGCTACCGCCCCCACCGAATCCGGCGATGTTGTCATCGCGTCAAGCCATGATGCCGCGGCCGGAGTGGCCGGGGCCGCAGCGGACAAGGCGTGGGCACGGGTGCCTGAAATTCTGGCCCGCATCGTGCCGCCGGTCTTTCCCGCGCGCGATTTCGTCGTCACCAACTATGCGGCCGTGGGCGACGGCACCACCGATTGCTCGGAAGCTTTCAAGGCGGCGATTGCCGCGTGCCATGCCGCGGGTGGCGGGCGCGTGGTCGTGCCGCCAGGGGTGTTTTTGACGGGGCCCATTCACCTGCTCAGCCAGGTCAACCTGCATCTGGCGGCGGGCGCGACGATTCGGTTCACCACCAACCCGGCGGCGTATCTGCCCGTGGTCTTCACGCGCTACGAAAGCACCGAGGTAATGAACTATTCGCCGCTGGTTTATGCCTTCGGGCAGACCAACATCGCGGTCACGGGCGAAGGTGTGCTGGATGGTCAAGGGGCGGCCTGGCATCAGTGGCGGGACCGCTGGGGGGCGGATGCGAAGTTGTCCGTGGCCATGGGCGACCGCGACGTGCCGGTGGCTGAACGCATCTTTGGCGCGGGCCACCACCTGCGGCCCAATTTTGTCCAGCCGGTGCGCTGCCGGAACGTGCTCATTGACGGCGTCAAAATCATCAACTCGCCGATGTGGACGCTGAATCTGCTCTACTGCACCAACGTCATCATTCGCGCCGTCACGGTGGAAACCACGGGGCCCAATACCGACGGCTGTGACCCGGATTCCTGCACGGACGTCTGGATCAAGGATTGCACCTTCAGCAACGGCGATGACTGCATTGCCGTGAAATCCGGGCGCGATCACGACGGGCGGCGGGTCGGGATTCCGTGCCAGAACATTGTGATTCAAGACTGCCGCTTTGCCGCGGGGCATGGCGGCGTGACGATGGGCAGCGAGACGGCGGGCGGCATTCGCAACGTATTTGCCGAGCGATGTCATTTCGACAGCCCTGACCTCGACATGGCCATGCGCTTCAAGAGCAATCCGGCGCGCGGCGGTTATGTGGAGGACATCTATTTGCGCGATTGCCAGGTGCAGAAGGCCAAATACGGTGTGCATCTCACCCTGCGTTACGGTGCGGGCGGCCGGCGGGACGGTGATTCGCCGCCGGTGATGCGGCACATCGACATTCGCAACTGCACCTTTGGCACGCTGACGAAGGGGCCGATTTTCATCGAAGGCTACTCGGCGGCCAACCCGATTACGGACGTGACGATTGCGGACTGCGTGTTTGCGCCGTCCCCGCGTGGCTGCAACATCACCAACGCCGTCCGCATTGCGCTGTTGGGAGTGGAGGGGGTTTCCTGGCCGTGAGGCTGGCCGGCGTCCGTGGCGGGTTTCTTGAGTGGCTGGGCTTGCGCTTGTTTTTGCAAAACCTTCCCGGTCAAATTTAATCCATGAACTTCCGTCGCATCCGGCCGTGGACAACGCCCGCGGTGGCGTGCGTGGTTCAATTCACGTTGCTCTTGCTGGGGGCGACCTGCGTTCCCTTCAGCCGCGCAGCGAACTCGACGGCAGCTTACCTGGCCGATGTCTGGACGGCGGATGAAGGATTGCCGGATAGCTCGGTCACCGCGCTCGCGCAGACGCCGGACGGTTACTTGTGGATCGGCACGTATAACGGCCTGGTGCGCTTCGACGGCCACCGGTTCGTCACCTTCGATCCGGCCAACGCTCCCGCGTTGGCGCACGCGCGGGTGCGCCAACTGGCCGTGGATGCGGCCGGCACACTCTGGATCAACACGCAGGATGGCTCGATGACGTCGTTGTGCCGGGGCGTCTTTGCCCGGGAATGGACGGGACCGGACGGTCCGGATCCTGACGCGACCTTGGTGGC
The DNA here is from genome assembly GCA_035765895.1 of Verrucomicrobiia bacterium. Taxonomy (NCBI): domain Bacteria; kingdom Pseudomonadati; phylum Verrucomicrobiota; class Verrucomicrobiia; species Verrucomicrobiia bacterium. The sequence continues at coordinate 18,205 of DASTWL010000093.1, forward strand.
TTCGTCCTCGAATCGCGTCGTGTTCCTGCTGCATCGCGGGAGCTTCCGGTTCAAGCCCGCCGCCGCTCCGGCCGGGATGGGCTGGGAGGATTTCAATCCGCCGTTGCGCAGTGTGGGCGCATTGTGCGCGGCGGATGGCACGGGAACGATCTGGTATCGCCTGTCCAACAAGCGGCTCGCCCGCTGGCGGGATGGGAAATTTGAGCCGCTCGATGAATCGGCGGGACTGGGCGATCAACCGGTCACGGCCCTGACCACGGACCCGGACGGACATTTGTGGGTCGGCACGGAGCGGGGGGTTCTCAAGTGGGATGGAACGCAATTCCGGACGATGACGCCCACGAACGCCGCGCCCGCAGAAGTGGGATGCTTGTCGGTGGCGGCTGATGGCAGTTTCTGGGCGCTGGTGAACGGAAGCTGGCGCAAGGCCGTGGACCGGCGCTGGGTGGCCGAGGCCGAGGAAATCCGGGGTCTTTTTCGCGGAATGCGCACCCATCTCGGAACGCAGGATGATCATCAGGGCGGGCTTTGGATTTATGATTACGGGCTCGGCGTGATGCACGTGGGTGGCGACGGCCTGGTGCACCGGTTTGGACCGGCGAACGGATTTCCGGGCGACCGGGTGAGCTGTTTTCTGGAGGACCGCGAAGGCAATTGGTGGGCGGGGGTGGACGCGGGCGGGCTGGCGCGGATTCGGGAGCGGCGATTTCAAACAATTGATGTTGGTGGTGATGTTTCAACCAAACCGGCCAAATCGGTGTGCCAGGAAAGCAACGGGACGCTGTGGATCGCCACGTTGGGCGACGGTCTATTGCGCGGGCAGGCGGGCGTGTTCACCAACGTAACAGTGCCCGGCGGCACCGAGAAGGGCTTCGCCTTCTGTGCCACACCGGATCACCAGGGCCGGCTGTGGGTCAGCGCCGGAGACGAAGATTTGTATGTGCGGGAGGGCGAAACGTTTCGGCGCGTGACGCCCGTGGTGCACGGCGTCAAATCGCTGCTGGCGGACCGGGCTGGGCGCATCTGGGCCGGCACCAAGAGCGGTTTGTCCTGGGCCGGACCGGCCGCGCCGTTCAACTTCGCGCAGGTGAGTGGCGTTGCCCGGGCCAGCATCCGGGCCCTGGCGGAGGATCCGCGCGGCGACATCTGGGCGGGGTCGGAAGACGGCACGCTTTATCAGATCAAGACCAACACCACGACGGCCTTTCGCCCCCGCGATGAACGCTTCCCCGATGTCATCTGGTCCTTGCTCGCTGACGAGGATGGCGCGGTGTGGATTGGAACGTTTCGGGGCGGGTTGCTCCGCTTTCGCGACGGGCATTTCGTCCGTTACCAGATGAACGACGGCCTGCCTGACAACGTTGTCTGCCAGATCGTGCCCGATGGCTTGGGCAACCTCTGGTTTGGTTCGCATCATGGGATTTTCCGGATTCCCCGGACGGCGCTGGAGGAATTTGCGGCGGGCGAAATCAAGTCGCTGCCCGCCCTGCTGTTTGGCCGGTCCGATGGCCTGCCGTCCCTGGAATGTTCCAGCCGCTATCAACCGGCGGCCTGGCGCGCGGCGGACGGACGGCTGTGGTTCACCACCATCAAAGGGGCCGTCTCGGTGCTGCCGGGCACGGTGCGGCCGAATCTGTTGCAACCGCCCGTGGTGATCGAGGAAATCCTGGTGGACGGGAAACATCTAAACGCCGTGATGCGTTCGACCAATAATCCGCCTCCCCTGGTGAAAGTGTTCGATCACGAACGCCGGTATCTCGAAGTGGCGCCCGGCAAGCATCAGTTCGAGTTTCGCTACACGGGCCTGAGCCTGGTGGCGTCGGACCGCGTGCAATTTCAATATCGCCTGCTTAACGCCGATGCGGACTGGGTCGAAGCCGGCGCGCGGCGTTTTGCCCAATACAATTTCCTGCCGCCGGGCCGCTATCAGTTTCAAGTCATTGCCTGCAACAGCGACGGCGTCTGGAATCGCAACGGCCAGACGCTGACGCTCGTGGTCTTGCCCCACTTTTACGAGACCTTGTGGTTTCGTTTGCTGGTGGCGTTGGTGGCGGCGGGCTCGGTCGCCGGGGTGGCGCGGTATGTGGCGACGCGGCGGTTGCAGCAAAAGATGGTGCAGCTCGCCCGGCAGCAGGCCGTCGAGCGCGAGCGGGCGCGGATTGCCAAGGACATCCACGACGACCTGGGCGCGAACCTGACGCTGATCGCCGTGCTGGGCGACCTGGCGAAGAAGGAGAAGACGGCGGAGCGCATCGAAAAAATGGCCGGCACCGCGCGGCAATCCGTCAAGTCGCTCGATGAAATCGTCTGGGCGGTGAATCCGCGCAACGACACGCTGGCGCATCTGATCGATTACACCGGTCAGTTCGCGGTGGATTATCTGCGCGCGGCCGGGATTCGTTGTCTGCTCGACCTGCCCGAGCACGCGCCGGTCCGCGAAGTGCCGGCCAACATGCGGCACAACGTGTTCCTGGTGGTCAAGGAGGCGTTGCAAAATGTCGTCAAGCACGCGGGCGCCACGGCCGTGTGGTTGCGCATCAGCGCCCCGGTTCAGGGGCTGCGGATTGTCATCGAGGACAACGGCCGGGGATTCGAGTCCGCGCCGGAGGATGCGCTGGCGGACGGCTTGCGCAACATGCGGCAGCGGATGGACGAAATCGGCGGCACCTGCCGGATTCAAAGCCACGCGGGCAGCGGTGCCGAAGTCATCGTGGAGCTGCCTTGGCCGGCAGACTGAGTGAGTTCATATCATTATCCGATGGCAGGCGTTTCGTTTTGCGGCGAAACTGGCTTCCGTCCATGGCGGGAAGATCATGATCAAAGTTTCCATCATTGAAGACCAGCGCGACATGCGGGAAAGCCTGGTGGCGTGCCTGGACAGCGCCCCCGGCGTGCGGTGCGTGGGCGCCCATGCCACCGGCGAGGAAGCCTTGCGGAGCATTCCCAACGAGCATCCCGACGTCGTGCTCATGGACATCAACCTGCCGGCCATGAGCGGCATTCAATGCGTGATCCGGCTCAAGGAGCGGCTGCCGAAGATTCAGGTGCTGATGCTGACGACCTATGACGACGGCGACCTGATCTTCGATTCGTTGCGCGCCGGGGCGAACGGTTATCTGCTGAAGAACATGCCCCAGGAGGAGTTGTTGCAGGCCGTGCAGCAGGTCCACAACGGCGGCGCCCCGATGTCCTTGCAGGTGGCCCGCAAGGTCATCAGTCACTTTCACCAACACAAGCCCGCCTCGGAACTGGAACGGCTGACCGAACGGGAGCTGGAAATCCTCCGGCTGCTGGCGAAGGGCTACATGTATAAGGAAATTGCCGAGCACCTCGCCATCAGCATGAGCACGGTGCGGACCCACGTCTGCGGGGTTTACGAAAAGCTCCACGTCCACTCGCGCACCGAGGCCGCGATGAAACTCGCCGGACGCGAATGAATCCTAGGTGCGCCGGTGTCATGGCCGCACGTGCCGGCCTCATTCTCAGACAAACATCCGATGGTTGCGGAGGGTTGAACGGCTAGAGTGGACGAAACCCGAAACCCGGCCGATGACCGGCCTGAACGCAACCATTGTCAGCTTAAACATTCTGCCGCGGCGTCCCGCAGCCAAGAGCCGTTTGGCAACCCAATCGGCGGGGCTGGACGCCCGCCCCGACGTCCTTTCATCAACCAGCAACCAACGAACACGCTCATGACTAAAACCCGAAATCCCTTGATCCGAACAACCGCCGCCTTGTGGGCCGCGGCCGCGTCGTGTGCCTTGATTGTTCCCGGCGCGCGGGCCGGTTTGGCCGACTTCGAAGCCCTTCAGTCGGCCAACACCAATCTCGTGTTCCAATACAAATTCGAGGGCGCGGACGATTCGACGCGGCTGGCCGATGGCAGCGCCAACGCCTTCTCCCTGCAACGGGCGGCCGGATCGGGCGCCTACACGACGGGCGACATTCAATTTCTGCCCGGCTTCGACGGCACGAGCCAGGCCTACCAGCCGGCGTATGACCCCGCCGACCGGTTGAACGGCGCGGGCCTGATTACGAGCAGCGCGGGCGTGCCGCTCAGTTCGAACGTCACCGTTGAGGCCGTCGTCCAGTTCGGCAATTACGCCGGGTCCGCCGCGACCACTTACGTTTTGTGCGGTCGTCCGGCCAGCGGGCGCGCCTACTTCTGGCGGCAGTCGGCCGGCCCCGTGATCTCCAGCACCTTTGGGAGCAACAACAGCGATCAGCCCACCGTGCTGAGCTACGTTCCGGGCGACTGGTATTACATCGCCTTGACCGCGACCTACGACTCCGGCACCGGAACCACCACGGTCAACTGGTATGGCGCCGACCTTTCCGCCTCGGAGACGACCCTTCAACATTATGGCATGTTCGATTACTCCTTCAGCGGGGACTGGACGGGCACCACGTCAATCGGCGTCGGTGTCTTCAACAACGGCACGCAGGAATACATGGACGGCCGGCTGGACAACACGGCGCTGACGGGCGGGA
>DASTWL010000094.1 GCA_035765895.1 Verrucomicrobiia bacterium
GCACCTGATGGGTTCCGTGACCGGACACCGGCATGCCGCTCAACTGCCGGTCGGAGATGTAATCGAATTGATACCCGGCGCCCCAGAGTTGCTGGGCGGTTTTTCCGATGGGCTGCTCCTCAAACCAGTCGCGCGCGTGGACGGTCAGGTTGCGCACCGTTCCCTGCGGATCACTCCAGAAATCATGAAGCGGCCAGTAGAGCAGAATGTCGTTGTCGGGCCGGCCGCGCTGGAGCACGGCCTGGCACCGCGCGGCGTAGGCGTTGAGCGCGGGCACATCGCGCCAGATCGAGTTGCGCGGATTCATTTCGAAGCTGGCGTAAAAATGCCAGCCCGGCCAGCCGGCCTCGTCCGGCGAATAACACGTGCCGTGGTAGAACACGTGGTTCACCCCGCTCAGAAACATGTCGTCCAACAGGAATTTCATTTCGCCGAGGGTCTCGGTGAAATGTTCGTCCAGCCACGTGCCCGTTTCCGCGCTGACCAGCGGCTTGCCGGCGACGTGCGCCGCGGACGAAGCGAACTTCGAGATGAGCCTGTTCCGGTCGCGGTAGAACATTTCCGTCTCGGGAATGTCCGCGTCCGCGTAGAGATCGAGCCAGTTGCCGGGCGAACCGTGCGCTTCATTGCGGGTGATGAAGCCGTGGGCATGCGACCATTCCACCCATTGAGGAATGGTTTCCTCCGCCATGATGTCGGAAACCGTCTCGCGATAATCGCACTTCACCCGGGCGGCACGGTCGGCCGGCCGGCCGGTCAAAAAAACGTCGAGCTCATCCTGCAAGCGATAGCCGCGGCGCTTTTCAAATTCGGCGAAAAACACCGGCGACCAGTCCATCTTGTATTCGTAGGAATCGTGGTATTGCGCCCGCGGCTTCGGCCCCTCGTAGTGCGCGAACGCCGCGTCAAACCAGCGCAGGTAATTGGTCATCGCCTCGGGATGGTCCAGGTTCAGCATCCACCCCTCTCCGCCGGGCGCCGCGCGCTTCACCTTTTGTCCGGACGGTTTTTGTGAGATGGCGTAAACGGTCCAGCTTCCCGTCGGCGCGCGCCAATTGACCGAGCCGTCGGCTTGCATCGCACCGGTCAAATCAACCTTCTGGCCGTCCGGTCCGAACGCCATCAACGCCTGGATCAGGGTTGGATCGAACGACGCCGGCAATTTGCCTCCCGCTGCCACGTTGAACTTGCGGCTGACCATGATCGCGTTGGCCTCTTCATCCGTGACGTGCGGTCCGCCAAAACACCAGCCTGTTCCCGTGGTCATGTCCACGTCCATCCCCAGCCGCCGCGCCTCGCTCACGGTGAAGCTGAGCATCGCCATCCATTTGGGGCTGAGGTATTCGATGTAATTCGACTCCCAGCCTTTCGCGCCGTAAATCGGAATGATGTGGACGCCGCCCAGCCCCGCGGCGTGGTAACGGGCGAGTTCGCGGGCGATGTTGTTCGTGTCCACCGCGCTGCCCATCCACCACCAATACGTGTGCGGCCGGGCTTGCGTTTTGATTTCCGGCCATGCGAAAGGGTTTTCCGCCGCGCCAGCCGGACAACCACCCGCCACCAATGCTGCCAGCAAAAGGACGGCCGCCGTCTTCACCCAGGAGTTCATGGCCGACATTCTGGAAGCAAACCCGCAGCCAGACAACCCTGCCCTGCGCATGGCCCTGTCGCCAAAAATGGGGACCGCTGCCGGCTGCCGTGCCGTCTTTCGCCGCCGGGCGTTGACCACAAGATTGCGGCGCGAACGTCGGCCGCGCTATCATGCGCGTCATGGAAAAGAACCGGCTCGAAGCCTTCAGCGACGGCGTGCTGGCCATCATCATCACCATCATGGTGCTGGAGTTGAAGATGCCGGAGGGAGCGGACTGGGCCGCACTGAAACCCCGGCTGCCGGTGTTCCTGACCTACGTGCTGAGTTTCATCTATGTCGGCATTTATTGGAACAACCACCATCACCTCATCAAGGCGGTGCGCAAGGTCAACGCGGCGATGATGTGGGCCAACCTGCATCTGCTCTTCTGGCTTTCGCTGTTTCCCTTCGTGACCGGCTGGATGGGGGCCAACCATCTGGCGCCCATCCCCACGGCGCTTTACGGCGCCGTCATGTTGCAGGCGGCCATCGCCTATTACATTCTGCAGAACACCATCGTGGCGGAACTGGGACGCGACTCGAAACTGGCTGTCGCAATGGGCCGCGACTTCAAAGGGAAATTGTCGCCCATCCTTTACGCCCTCGCTGTCGGGCTTGCCTTTGTTAACCCGATCCTTTCGGCGATCATCTACATCCTGGTTGCGCTGATATGGTTCATCCCGGATCGCCGCATCGAGCGGGTCGTTCACGAGGACGAACATTCGCAAGTTTGAACGTTGTGCCAGGCGTGGCGCGGCCGTCATTCATCGCCCACCGTTGAATCGTTGCTCAAATCCGGCCCCCGGCGGCCCGGTTTTGCATTTGTGCCGTGGCACGGTTCGCGCTTTCTCGAAACTTCGACAGCCCAAGCGATTGCATGTGGCCGTCAGTGGACAAATCAACTCGCATGAAAACAATCCGCCTGAACCATTCCCTGCTTGTGCTTGCCGTTTGCGCGGCCCAAACCGTCTCAGCCAGCAACCTCGTCGTCACCAGCCCCGCGGATGATGGCAGCCCCGGCACGCTGCGCGCCACCCTCGCGGCCGCGGCCGATGGCGACACCATCGATCTGACCGGCATCACCGGCACCATCGCCCTCGACGGTGAACAACTGGAGGTGGACAGCAGCGTGACCCTTCTGGGCCCGGGACCAGGCCAGTTGATTATCGACGCGCAACAGGCCAGCCGCGTGTTCTACATTGCCCCGGCCACCACCGTAACGATTTCCGGTCTGACCATCGCGAACGGATACGATTCCGTGTTCAGTGATGCGGCCGGCGGCGGAATCCTGAATGAGCTGGCCAGCTTGACGCTGACCAACTGTGTGTTGCTCGACAACTCGGCGGAACTGGGCGCTGGCATTTTCAACGATGCCGGCCTGTTGCTCTTCGGCCAGCCGGGCGCCGCAACCCTCACGCTGATCGACTGCACGTTGGACGGGAACATCTCCGAGAACGGCGCGGGCGGCGCGATTCTGAACGCCAGCCTCTATACCGCCCCCGCGTCACTCGTCGTCCAGCGTTGCACCTTGAGCGGCAACTCGGCCGCGCATGGCGGCGGCATTTTCAACATGGGCAACGCCACGGCGCAGATCGTGAACTCCACATTGAGCGGCAACCTTGCCACCAGCCAGGCCGGCGGCGGCATCGACAACAGTCAAGGTGGTGTCGTGCGCCTCGACGGTTGCACCTTGAGCGGCAACAACGCCGTCAACGGCCAGGGCGGCGGCATTGCCGTGCAACAGGCCACGCTGCAAATCCGGAACACCCTGTTGAGCGCCGGAACCGCCGGAGCCAATTTGTGGGTGGATCCCGCTGTCGCCAGCACCATTCAATCCTTCGGCTACAACCTCAGCAGCGATGACGGCTCCGGCTGGCTCGCGGCAACAGGTGACCGTGTCAACACCGATCCGCTGCTCGGCCCGTTGCAGGACAATGGCGGCCCGACGGCCACGCACGCCCTGCTGCCCGGCAGCCCGGCCATCGACACCGGTGCAGCCACGGACATCGCCGGCTCTCCAATTGCAACCGACCAGCGTGGCCTCGCGCGACCGCAGGGCATCGCCGTCGATGTGGGCGCGTTCGAAGTGGAACAGGCGCCCGCGCAACAGCACCAATATTCCTGGTCCGGCGTTCTGCAACCGCTCAACAGCGACGGCTCCTCGGTCGTCAAGGCGGGCAGCACCGTGCCGGTGAAGTTCATGCTCACCGGCGAGGATGCCGGCATCACGGATTTGACGGCCACCTTGAGCTTCGCCAACGTCAGCGGCAGCGGCGTGGGGGACCTCAATGCCGCAAACACCAAAGTTTACGGTGGCGGCAGTCAGTTCCGGTTCGACCCGGCCTCGGGGCAATACCTCTTCAACTGGAGCACGAAGGGCCTGGCCGCCGGAAGCTATCGGCTCTTCATCGACCTGGGCGACGGCGTGGAGCGCAGCGTTGACGTCACGTTGCGCTAGTTCGCAACCGGTCATCTTGCAACACGGGCGTGGCTCCGGCTGGCGGACCACGCCCGTGACGTTTTTTCGGAGGATTTGTCCGGCCCGCGCTGAGGCGAGGTCAATTGGCCGCCGCAACGGGCTGGTCACCGGAATTCCTGACCGTTCGCCGCTTCAATCCGCGCCGGATCGCCGGCAAGATGTCCTCAAGCTCATTCGCGACGGTGAACTCGTCAGGCGCACAAAACCCGCTAAGCAAATTAATCAAGGGATCCCAAAACCGCAGCCCCGCAGTATCCCGCCGGTTGAAGATGACGACCGGCTTGCCGTCCATCAGCGGATTTTTCTGCCGCTTGAAAATCATCAAGGCCAGCAATTCCTGCACGGTGCCGGCGCCGCCCGGAAAAATAACGAAGGCACCCGAGTTCTCGATCATCACCTCCATGCGGGTATAAATGTCAGGCCGGAGCCAGAAGTGCGCGAGACCGTCGGGCAGCCCTTCCAACTGGATGATGTGCGGCACGTTTGAACCGCCTGCCCAGCCGCCTGCTTCGACGGCGCCTTTCACCACCGCCCCCATGATGCCCGACCGGCCGGCTCCCGACACGCAGCCAATCCGGTTTTCGGCCAGCGTCCGCCCGATGGCTTCGCCGTCAGCAAGGTAATGCGGGTCTTCCAGGCTCGCGGAGCAAAACACACATGCGCTGCCATGGTAATCATCCGGCAAGGGGCGTTCCGCCACCGGCATTTCGGTTGTGCCCGCGTGGTGGCGCCCGGTTTCGGCCGGGCGCTGTGTTTTGGCCCGTTCCAGCGTGGTCAGCACTTCCTCCGGTGATTCCACCGTGAGAAGCACCTGTTCAAAGTCCTGCCGGATGGTGCCCAGCCGGCGCAGATGCGCGAGCACCGAAAAGAAAGGCGTCCATGAAGCGTCTTCGTTCAGGATGAGGGTCGGCTTGCCAATCAGGTGGCGGTCCAGGGTTTGAAAGCCTACGAAAATCGAAATGGCCTTGAACATGTCCTCCAACGTCGCGCCCGGAGTAAACACGAAGGCGTCCGACTCGACGATTTTGCGCTCGATGTTGGACAGCGTAATCCGCTGGTCACCGTTCGAATTGTAAATATCCCATCCGTTCGCGAAGAGCAGATAGAGCAACCGCGCCCGGGATGCGCGGTGCGGGTCGTGCGGTCCAACGACCGTTCCAGACAGTCTGATTTTTGCCATTGAAATCCTTGCCGTCCGCCCACCTTGCAACAGCCGGCGAGAAAAATCCAGCCCCACACCGGACGCCACCGACGCGGACAAGACCGGAACGCCGTCACCAAAGCGTTGCCGGCAAAAAAGGCGCCAGGGCATCAACCCTGGCGCCCGTGGGAAGGATTTCGACGTGGAGGCTAACGTTGGATGCGGGCCGACCCGCCTTTGGCAAACGCTTTCACCTGCTCCACCGTCGCCATCGTTGTGTCGCCCGGGAACGTGGTCAGCAACGCGCCGTGCGACCAGCCGAGGTTGACCGCTTCCTGTTCCGAAGCACCGGTCAACAGGCCGTAGAAAAACCCCGCCGCGTAACCGTCGCCGCCGCCGACGCGGTCCACCACGTCCAGCTCACAGGTGGGCGATTGAAAGGTGTTGCCGTTCACCCACGCCACCGCGCCCCAGGTGTGGCGGTTCGTCGAATGCACCTCGCGCAGCGTGGTCGCCACGGCCTTCACATTCGGGAATTTTTTCACGGCCTTCTCGATGACCGCGTAGAACGCCGAAGGATCGAGCTTGGACTTGGCTTCGACGTCCTGACCTTCGATGCCAAGGCCCTTCTGCAAATCCTCCTCGTTGCCGACGAGCACGTCCACGTGCTGCACGATGCGACCCAGCACGTCGAGCGCCTTGGCCTGGCCACCCCAGATGTCCCAGAGCTTCTGGCGGTAGTTGAGATCAAACGACGTCACGGCGCCATGCGCCTTGGCCGTTTTCATCGCTTCGACGATGAGTTCACCGGTCGTCTCCGACAACGCGGCAAAAATCCCGCCGCTGTGGAACCAGCGGACGCCCGCGCCAAAAATTTCCGGCCAGTTGAAATCCCCCGGCTTGAGCTGGCCGGCCGCTTCGTTGCTGCGGTTGTAAAACACCACCGGGGCGCGCACGCCCTGGCCGCGGTCGGAATACACCGTTGCCATGTTCGGGCCGCGCACGCCGTCGTGCTTGAACTTCCGATAAAACGGCTTCACGCCCATGGCCCGCACGCGTTCGGCGATGAGGTCGCCGATGGGATAATCCACCATCGCGGTCGTGATGCCGGTGTTCAGGCGGAAACAATCGGCCAGGTTCGCGGCCACGTTGAATTCGCCGCCGCTGACGTGGATGTCGCAGTGGTTCGCCTTGCGAAACGGGATGATGCCGGGATCCAGACGATGAACGAGCGCGCCGAGGGAGAGAAAATCCAGCGCGCCGTTCGAGGGAATGTTCAAGCCAATGCTCATTTGTATGACGATTATTTTGGTTGCCGCCGGCGGGCTGACGAATGGCACAAGCGCTTTGCCCGGGCCATCAACGCATCCGGCGAACGCAGGAATTGTTATCAGAACGGGCGGCTTTGTCTTTCCTAATTCGTGCACCACATCCCCGGTTTTGTGCACGCCAGCCGGCCGGGCTTCAGTTGGCCTTCGCAGCGGCCACAGGCGGACCGGCACGCGGCTTGAACGGCTCAATGTTTCCTGCCTCGTCCAGCCACGGGAACCAGCGCCGCTGGTCCGCGGCTGCACCCAGTGCCGTCTGCGGACAACGGCGCACCAAGGCCTTGTAGAAAACATCGGCGGCCGGCGGAGCGGCGTATTTTATCCACGTGCCCGCCTGCCACAACACCCGCGCCGTAGCGTCCGTGTTGTCGGGCATCAACTGCGCCGCCTCCCACGCAAGGCGCGTTGCGATGAAACGCCGATACCAGCTCCGGTCCGGATACGCCGCGGAAGCGGCGACGCGTTCCCGCTCGTCGGCGCTCGTGGGCAGAGTGACCTGTCCCGCCGGCTGCAACCGGGCCGGCGGCGTGTCCGCGTAGGTAAACAACCCGCTGCAAATGCTCCAATCGGTTTCCGCTGGCGCCGCAAAAAAGTCGCCCTCATTCGTGAAAGCGATTTGCGCGGCCGTCCACAATGCGGCCGCGCGTTGCGCTTTTGAATTCGCTGGATTGTGGCCGACCGCGAGGCTGGCCAGATAAGCATCCAAATTCGTCCGGGTGGCGGATGCGAAGTAGGCTCGCGCCGCCGCCAGTTGCCCGGCGCGCACCAGGCGCGTGGCGAGCACGTGCCGGATTTCCGCGCCGAGGGTGGCGGCATCGTCTTCGGTGAAACCGTGAGCAGCATCAGCCGCGGCGCCCGCCGACGGCTCGGGCCAGTTGGCATCCACGTAACGTTTGAGTTCGTCGAGCGTCAACACCCGGCCTGCAACATACAAGGCATCCTCCACGTAACTGGAACGCAGCAGTGCGTCGAGCGCTTCGGTGTATTCACGCCGCGCCAGATGCAGCGCCCCCCATTCGCCCAGCAACTGGGTGCTCGCCGGGATCAAGCGAAAGCTGGAATGTTCCACCATCAACCGCTCCGGAAGCGCGGCGGCATGCGTCAACGGAACCACTTCGGATTCGCCCGGCGGAAACTGCCGCACGAGGCCGGCCAGCAGCGCGGCCGCCGGTTCCACCTTGCCGTCACGCAGCAGCAACTTCGCCTTGAGCCACTGGGCCGTCGGTGATTCGGGGGCGCGATCGATCCACCGTTGCGCGACCGCCCACTCGCCCGATTGATAGGCCGCCAGGGCCAGTTTCTCCGCCGAAGCCACGTCCCGCACATTCGCGGCCTCAACCGCTTGCAGCCACAGGACCGCGGGCGATTCGACGTGATGCCATCCGCCCGCCGGTGCGACAAGGAAGCTCTGCCGCGCGAGTTGCCGGACCACCGGCTCCCAAAGCCGTCCGTCCACATCAACCGCCGGCTGCCGCCAGCCGCCGGACGTGAGGTAGGTGGTAATCACCCGCTGCGTGAGCGGATTCTTCGCGAGCGGCGTCAGCCGGGTTGCCTGCTGCCGCAACGCCAAGGACGCGGTATAGCGCAAGGATTCGAACGCCGAAGAGTCGCCCGTCGCGGCTTGTTGGAGATAGAGCTCGATGGCGCGGTTAAAATCCTCGCGCCGCACCGCGAGCTGCGCCTCCCAACCCAGACTCGCCGCCGCCAGACCAAATCCATCCGCGAAGCCCGCCGCCGCCAGGGTCCGAGTCTCCTGAAAATACGCCACCGCCCGATCCGGTTGTGATTCACGACAGGCTTTGCCGAGCATGAACGCGGCCCACGTGGAACGATAATGGCGCTCGGCCGGCGGACGTTTCAGCAGCGCCTGCCATGCGGCCATCGCGCCGTTGGTGTCGCCACCGGCCCAGGCCATCGCGCCGCGGAAGTAATCCGCAAATTCTCCGGGCAGACCGGCAGGAATCTGCACCTGGCCCGGCAAGAGTTGTGGCGGCGGATTGGTAAGGCTCGGCGCGTTCGTTGGCACCCAGGGAAGCTGCGTGCGTTCCCAGGCTCTACGTTGCTCGGCGAACTGCTGCAACGCGCGACGCTGGGTTTCATACTGGCGAAGCAATTGCAAGGCGCTTGCCAGCGGCAGGTCGCTCGCAGCCAGAGCCTGTTCCAACTCGGCCAAGTCAGCCCGCACCGTTGCGGCAGCCGGATCGTTGGTGGTGATCACCGCCCGGCCGATGGGCGCAGCCCGTTCCAGCGCGATGATTTCCCGTGTGAACATCGTTTCCGGCGCCACCAGCAGGCCGGCGCCGCCGCCGGGCAGGAGCCGGTTGGGAAAATCCGGCCCGCAGGCAAGCGCCCGCGCAACGCCGAGCAACAACGCCACGGCAGCGGCAAGCGGCCTAATTCCTTTGCAGTTCAAGTTGCACCTCGCCATCGTGCGCCAGACGCAGCCAGCCAATGGTTCGCGTCTCGCCGGCCCGCAACGGAGTCACGGGCAAATCTTGTTGGAAACGAATCTGGGAAGGCTCCTCGTCGAGGAGGGAAAAACCTTGAACGGCATCGCCGGCAATCAAGCGTCCCCCATCCGCGCGGGACCAATGCACTTCCACAGCGAGCCGGGAGGAAATGTCGAGGTCACCATCGTTGATCAGGCTGATTTCCACCAACCCGGCCTCGACCCGGCGCGATTCGGCCCGCACATGGTCACGGAACGAACGCGACGCCACTATGGCGGCGAGCGTGGGCCAGCGCCAGTTCAAGTTATCCACCACGACCGGCAAGCGATACCAAATCACGCCGCGCAAGGCCGCCGGACGGTCCGCCCTCCAACCCCGCACCAGGTCCGCCATCGCCACGGGATCGGCCCGCACTTCGCGCACTTGCGCCCCAGACGGCCACGTTCGGGCCGGACCGTCCGCCGCCAGGCCGATGAGTTTGCCAGCCGGATCGAAGGCGAGTTCATAACCATACGTGGGCAGCGCGACGCGAAAGGGAATGCCGATTCGGCCCGCCCGCTCCACCGCGCGCCGGGCCACCGGCGGATCGCACAAGGCAAATGGCGCATTCACCCCCCGCGGACGGGCGAGCGAATGCACTTGCAGCACGTAGTTCGTGGCGTGCGCGGCGAGGCGCCGGAAGGCCGCACGATCCAGCCAGCTGGGCAGCGCCGTAATGGTGACCGGCACCGGGGCGACGCGCTTTTGAATGGCCCCGAGCCACACGGCGTAGCCGTCCAGCCTGGCTTCGGCACAGTCGAAATCAATTTGCAGTTCAGCCGGTGCAACCGCATTCGTCCGGGCGGCGTCGAGCACGCTGCCGGCCAGATTGGAGAGGAACTGCGCGGTGACATCGTTTTCCGCGAAGGGGCCGGTGAAGGGTCCAATCCGCAGCACCAAGCCCAAGCGCACACCGGCTTGCCGGAGCGCAGTGTAATCGGGAACGACGCGGGCGACCGTTGGTTGGCCATTCTGCCATGCCACCTCGGCGGCCAGCACCGCCACTTCAGCGAAATTGGTTCCGTGCTCGCGGACGGCATCGACGACCGGCTCATTCCAGACGCGTTGCCACACGTAAACATCATGCGGGAGCGGCCCGGCAACCCGCGGCGCCCGGGGACGCAGCCACAGCGCGCCAGCCAGCGCCAACAGCCCGAGCAGGCCAGCCACAAAACCCGCCTTGGTGGGAAAACGCGGCATGCGATTTCAGGCTGAAGCGCGGCGCCCGTTTACGGAAAGAAAGAGATTCATTTTTGCGCGGCATTCTGGGCAAGCTCCCGGGAAATGCACGGCCAGAGTCATTCGTGCGACCGCCAGGCCTCCCAACCGGCCGGTTTGCCGCCCTTTCTCACGGCGCTGGCCGATGGCGTCCTGCTCGCGGTGAAAGTGCAGCCGCGCGCCGCCAGGAGCGAAATCGCCGGCGTGCTCGGTGCCGAGTTGCGCATCAAGGTGACGGCCCCGCCCGTGGATGCCGCCGCCAACGAGGCCCTGCTGCGTTTGCTTGGCGAAACCCTGGACTGCCCGCGCAACCGCATCGAACTGCTGCGCGGCCACACGTCACGGCACAAGGTGCTCAAATTGCATGGCGCCGACGCCCGCGTCGTCGCGGCCCGCCTGACGGCCGGCTGAACACGCGCCACGCTTCGCAAATTTTCCGCGGAAGCTTGGCGGCCGTCACCCGTCCTGCTTAACTCTGCGCCCATTGAAATCGTTGGTTGCACAATTCATTGCCGGCATTGAACGCACCGGAGCCTGGGCGCCGTGGTTGTTTTTGCTCATGTTCGTGGCCGCCTCGATCCTGATGATCTGGCGGCTGGAGGCCATGAGCGACGACGGCTTTGAGGGCACGGTGCTGGGCACGCTGGTGATGCCGTATTGCTCCGGCATCGGCAATCTCCTGTTCGCCGTTCTGCTCGGCCTCAATCACGGTTCGGGCTCGGGCGCCGCCGTCGTCGAGAACTGCTTCGTCAACAACGTCACAAACATGACGCTGCTCATCGGCCTGCCGGCCATCATCTGGAGCCTGAACGTGACGGGCAAACCCGCCGGGAAAAAAAGCGGCGGCAAATCCGCCGGCGGCCGGAAGGCACAGGAATTGAACCGGCTCTCCCTGTTGCTGACACTGACCGCGGGGCTCTTTTTCACCGGCGCCACCTGGGCGCTGGCGCGTGACGGCCGGCTGGATTTTGGCGACGGCCTGGTGCTGGTCGGGCTGTTCCTGTTCTGGCAATGTTTCCATGTCTTCGAAGTGTTGAAGACCAATGTCCGCCAAGGCCGCTCGTTCAGCTGGATGCTGCCCGTGGACCTCGCCCTGCTCGCGGTCGGCGCAGCGGGAATTTATGTGAGCACGGACTGGCTGGTGAAGTGGTCCGGCCACAGCCCGTTTGTGAGCCAGCACCTCGGCTGGTTGAGCGGCTGGTTGATGGTGCTGCCCAACGCGCTGCTGGCCTTTTACTACGGCTGGCGCGGCAAGCCGGAAGTCATTTACAGCTCCCAAGTCGGCGACGGCCACATCTGCATTCCGCTCTGCCTCGGTGTGTTTGCCCTTTGCCAAACGCTCCAGGTGCCGCCGATTTTTCAGATGGGGGTGCTGATTCTGACCGGCGCCACCGTGCTGCACCTGGTGTTTGTCGCCCTCTTCGGCACGCTGCCGCGCATGGTTGGCTTCGCCCTGGTCGGCGCTTACCTGGTCTTCCTGGTCAAGGGTTTCAAGGGGTAACCCCCAGATGCTCAGTGCTTCATTCCGACCCCGGTCACGCTGCGAATGTATTCCACTTCGCCCGGGACCAGCGGCGTTCCGTCCGGCCGGTAGATGTCGTGAAAGAGAACGGGCGGCTCGCCAGTATATTGTTTGCGCCAGGAATCCCACGGATAAATCGTCTGCGTTTTGCCCGCGACAAATCCCCAGTTGTAAGCGCCGACGCGCTCGTGTTTGAACCATCCGAGAATGGGATCGAACGTGCTGCCGGCCGGGCGGGCCATGTATTCGGTGCAAATCACCGGACGATGGTAGCGGCGCAGGTTCGCGACGCATTGCTGAACGTCCTCCAGCTTGCTGTAATTGTGGAAGGTGATGATGTCGGACTGGCCCAGTTGAACCCGCTCCATCGGCGACAGTTTGCCTTCGTCACCCCAGTTCCCCAGCCAGACGCCCGAGGACAGCGGCTGCGAGGGATTCATCTCTCGCGCCCAAGCGAACGTCTTCTCCAGCAGCAGCCGCGCGGAATCCCGCTTGTTGGCCGGCTCCTCACGGACATAGGCCGGGTCGTTCACATTGTCCGGTTCATTGTAAACGTCCCAGAAATGAATGCGCGCATCGTCCCGAAAATGCCCCACCACGCCTTGCACGTAAGGCTTCAATTCATCCAGCCGCTCCGGATGCGCGAGGTAGTCGTAACCCGGCGATTGCACCCAGCCGGAGTTGTGAACGTGCAGGCGCGGCGCCCGCTGCGGTCCCAGCTTCGGAAACGGATCCCAGCAGGAATCGAACAGGACAAACATCACGCCGAGGTGATGCTTTTGCGCCAGCGACAAAAACTGGTCCATCCGCTTCAGCAAGCCTGCGGAATCCTGCTGCCAAAGCAGGTTGTGCAGGAACACCCGCACGCTCGTGAAACCAAGGCCCTCGGCGAGCCCCAGTTCGCGATCAATCGTGGCCGGGTCCCAGGAGTCCGCCTGCCACATCTCCAACTGGTTGATGGCCGTGCTTGGTCCAAAATTACAGCCCGCCAGCCATGGCTGCCGGGCATACCAGGCATTGGCCTGTTGCGGCGTCCACTGGTCGCGCCCCGGCACGTTCAGCGCCGCAAGCGTGACGGAAAGAACCACGAGCAAAAATCCCTGGCGTATCATAAAGTAGTATGGGTTCGCCGCCGAACGACCGTCGCTTGGCGGAAATGTTCCCCGGTTTATCGGGTTTGCAGGAAACAGGCAATACACACGAACATGCGACAGCCCCGGCCATAATGTCGTTGACACCGAACGGCGTGCGGCTAAGCAGCAAGTGGCCGGGCGAATCACCCATGAACGCGGCTTCCAACAACGAACAAAACGTGGCGCAAACTCCGCCTGGAGAAGCGTGGAATGACCCGCCGCGCCCTGAACGGCAGCCGCGCCTCTCGGAGGAACTCGCCTTTCTCATCGGCGAGTTCAAGGGCGGCCCGGTGCGGTTGAGCGAGGTCATCGCCGTGTTGCATGGACGGGCGTGGATCATGTTGTTGTTGCTGCTGTCGCTCCCCTTTTGCACGCCCATTCCCCTGCCCGGCTTTTCCACGCCGTTCGGTTTTGTGATCGCCTTGGTGGGCTTCCGGCTCGCGCTGCGGCGAAAACCCTGGCTGCCGGACTGGTTGTTTCACCGGCCGTTGCCGGCGCAATTCTTCCCGCGCCTGCTGGCGGCGGCCCGGCGCGTGGTGAAGCTGCTGGAGTTCTTCCTCCGTCCGCGCCTGACGTGGCTGCTGGACGTGGGCGTGCTGCACCACCTTTACGGCGCGATGATTCTGGCCGCCGGGCTGTTTTTGCTGCTGCCGCTGCCGGTTCCCTTGTCCAACACCCTGCCGGCATTGACCGTCGTGTTGCTCGCAGGCGCGATGCTGGAACGGGATGGCTGGGCGGTTTTGGCGGGCACCGCGATGTTCCTCGTCACGCTCATTTTCTTCGCCACCCTCGCCTTCGGCGGCGCCGGCGCGCTTCACTGGCTGACGCATGGCATGGGCGATTTGTTTCCAGCTGATCCCGATCCGGCTCCGTAAGCCAGCGGTCGGCTTCAGGGCGAGGCCGGCGTGCGGGACGCCCCGCTTGAAGCAGTTGTTGCCAGGCGCTGCACGCCGATGGTGCCGACCAGTGTCCGGGCGTAGTCGGCGCCGGAAACGCGGGCGAGTGTCTGCCGCGCCTCCTGCAACCGGCCGGCAATGCCCAGACGCGCCGCCTCGTCAGCGTAGTTCGTCTTGCTCAGGAATGATTCGAGGTAATGCACGTGACGCCGCCAGAGCTGCACATCGCCTTCCTGCCGGGCTTTGAGCCGGTCGGCATACCAGTCGCTTTCCATCAAGGCCGCGCGGGTGAAGAGCCCGCGGATGCCCGGATGCTCCACGCCTTTGCCCTCGAATTGGCCGTCGCGCATGATGTGCAAGAGGGCGCGCAACGGCGGGCACGCCATGTCAATCGAGCCGTCGGCAAAATAGCTTTGTGCCACGCGACGATGCGTTTCGATGATGTTGTTCATGCCGTCAACGAACACGTCCATGCCCTGCAATTCCGGCTGGAGCATCTCCCTGGGGAAAACCAGATGTGGGCCGTTGAACAGGCGGCCAAAGTATTCGCCGGCAAACGCCGCCGTCATGCGGTAACCGAGACGGCTGGCCATGACGGTCTTGCCCTGATGCTCAAAATCGGCACAGCGCTCGAAGTAGCCGTTCTGGATGAGATAGGCCGGGTCGCGTTCGCTGGGCAGCAGCCGGCACCACAATTCGGGCACCAGCAGGCTGATGTCGTGATCCACCCGATACTTCGGCCCGACGTAGCCGGCGGCGGAAAGGAACACGGGATATTCCGTGAGCAGATACGAAACCAGCGCGGCGTTCAGGTCAATGATCGGCGGCAGCGCATTGAACGGCCCCTTGGTCAGGGCGCCTTCCGAGCCGGCGCCCGTCGTCGAGGGCGACTTGCCGGTCATGCTGGAGATGAACTCCATGAACGCCTCGGGCAGTTCGAGGTAGTGCAGCGGATTGAAGACTGCCAGCGAACGCACGCCGGCTTCCGGCGGATTGTTGCGACGGCCGGGCACCACGGCGTTCACCGGTGTGTAGAGCTTCTCGCTTGCTGGAATGCGCCGCACCAGCCGCGTGCACAGTTCGGCCAGATACACCTCCCGCGGCATTTTCAAATCCGGCCGCACCTGGAGATAACGCGGATTCTTGGTCGGTTTGCCGTCCACGATGCGCGGGTGCGCCGAGGAGACGAAATACGCCGGCCGGCCGCCCGCCGCGGCGGAGCGAATCAGCTTCTGCATCGGCTCCGTGAACTGCGAGAAGCCGATCGAGTCTTCCACCAGTTCCTGCGCCTCGAGCCAGGTCAGCGGCGCGAAGTTGGAGATGAAATTGTCCGGCCCGGCAAGGTCCGCCTCGGCCTGCTTGTCATAGCCGCGATGAATGGCGTCGTCGGGCCGTTGGAACAGCCGCGCCTCGGCGTTGCCGACGAACTTGACCGAGGGATGTGGATCCACGGGATTCAGATTCCGCAATTGATCTGCCGGCACCACCACGGAAGCCGAGATGTCGTCCTCCGTTTGAATCTTGAAGGAAGGATGGAAATCCTTGCGCAGGCCGAACACGCGCCAGGAGCCATCGCCCGGCTCAAAGCCGACCCGCAGGTAGTTGGACACCAGCACGCGCCCGTCCATTTTAAGTTCGTTGCCGGGCAGGCCGTCACGGATGTCCACGCTGAAATGGTCACGCCAGTTGCCGTTCCACGCCGGTTCGTAGAAGCGTTTCACCACGAAGACCAGCTCCTTGATGTGCTGCGGAATGGATTGCAGCCACGCATTGTATTCAGGCGTGTAGTTGGTGTCCGAAGGGGACAACAGTTTGATGACCGAGCCCAGTGAGCGCTCCGCGCACAGGATGGAGCGCTTGTCCTCGCCGCACCGGGCCGGGTCCTTGAACCGGTCGGAGTAATCGTGGTCGAGCAGTTCGGCCACGCGGTCAAAGTCCGCCTTGAAGTCCGCCACGAAGACCGGCCCCTGGATGATGGCATCCGCGATGGGCTTGGAGATTTCCGATTTGCCGCCGCCCGACACGGTGCAGGGTTTGTGGCAGAGCGTTCCTTCCGCGGCCGTGCCCACCAGCCGCCAGGCCCGCTTGCCCGGCGGCTTTTCCATCACCACGCGGTAACCCGAAGGCCGGATGTAAATCTTGTCCGGCAGCAGTTTCAGAAACTGCTCCCGGCCGTCGCGCTGCCATTGCACCCGCTGCACCCGCAGATCAAATTTCGCATCTTCCGGCACCAGGAAAATTTCCGGATACCGCCGGTCCACGGCATAGCCTTCGGGCTTCACATCGAAGTCGGCCCCGCACAGCGTCGCGGCCTCCTCAAACGTGTGTCCGCGCGCCCGCACGTGAGACGTGCCGTCGTAGGCCTCGCCCAGATCAAACCGCGGATACACCAGTGCGCCGCCGGCGTGTTCCTCCTCCGCCAGCCCAAACAGATTCGCCGCAAAGCTGATCTGCGTTTTGACCTCCTTTTTGCAATAGCCGAAATAGTTGTCGGCAATGAGCGTCACGATGACGCCCGCCGCGTCGCGCGCGGTCAGCTTGAAGGCCGAACCGTTGTTGTAACGCTCGTCCGGCGACTTCCAGCACATGCCGTCGCGGCGCTGCCGTTCGGTGGCCTGATCCCAATGCGGGAGGCCCAGGTCCTGCTTGGTGAGCTGCGTCAGGTGCGGCGCCAGCACCACGCAGCCGGTGTGCCCGCTCCAGCCCTCCACATCGAGCGCCGCATCGTTCTCGGGCAGGAACGGATCACCACCGTTGCCAAAAATGGTCTCCACGAAATCGAGGTTGGCCACCATGCTCGCCGGCGCGAAGAAGCGCACCTCCATGCGTTTCTCCTTGGTGAAACCGGGCACCGCCGGGCACACCAGCGGCCGCAACAACAGCGACACCCAGCAGTGCGCCGGCGCGGACTGTTTCGCCGTGTAAGGCAGCAGCAGCAAATCGTCGGGCGGCTGCATGGCGGCCCGCATCATCCGGCCGAACACGTCCACCGGCACGAGTTTCTTGTCATCCGGCACGGGCAAGCCACCATCCGCCACGTGAAACACACCCTGCGTCGTGCGCCGGTCGTGCGTCGGATTGTGCAGCACACCTTGGCGCAGCCGGTAGGATTTGATCAGCGACGACGAGAACTCATCGCCATCCATCGGCAATGACAGCAGGCGGGCCAGCCCGGGCCGGTCGAGCACCAGCGTCCAGGTCGGCAATCGCGGAGCTTCCACTTCCTGCATGTAGTCGAACAAGAAAGACTGGATGCGTTGATCCGCGGGATTGAGGTAGTTGGGCAGCAGCCGCGCCGTCTGCCGGGCGCGCGCCACCAGCGGGGCGGCCAGCTTGAGCCATTCGCCCGAACCGCTCTCCGCCGGAGCGTCAAAGCCCAGCAAGGCCAGCTTGATTTGTGCGTGCGCGCTCAAACTCTGTTCCGTTGCCATTTGCGAAGTCATGCCATTTTGCACGCGCGGAGGATAACGCCTGACACACCAAGGGCAATTTCGGACCGCAGGAAAAATGTGTCGTCACCGTCGTGAGTCGGGAAATTGTTTTCGCATTGAGAAGCAGGAATCGGGCGATTGAGACCGGTTAAATGGCTGCGAGTCGGAAATTTCTGCCCATCCGTCGCAACGGCCAACCGCAGGGTGCGCGGCTCGGACCGGCTGAAAAATGAAGGGCGCGGGGGCTGGGTTCCCCACCAACCAACCCCCGCGCCCGGAACGCCGCTGCAACGGTTATGGACCGGAGCGGCACAAACCCACCTCCCTGGCTGGTTTGCAAATTGACATTCTCAGCCGACTTTGCGCCGCAGATTCCACGCAGCGTTGCCCCGCATCAGCGTTTCAGCCGGAGGCGTGCGCTTGCCATCTCCGACGGCATGGCTGCAACTGAGCAAACTACATACCAGCGTAAACAGCCGGATGAAAAAAGCCTGCCCTTCACGGCTATTTCTCTTTTGCCCGCGGGTTGTGCCGGCAAATCGGAACCGGATGGCTGTCACTTTGTGACCGGTTTGCGAAAAGCCCGCCAGCGGCCGACAGCAAATGCAGGAAACGTCAGTGGTGCCGCCGCCGGTTTCGACAGGCCAGCCGCGCCGGTGTAGAGTGAGGCAGCCAGACTCAGCAACCACCGGAGGAAGCATGAGCGAATCAACCGGCGCCCGCTATCGCGGCGAAGTGGTTTACCTGTTTGCCTACGACGTGGCGGACGAATTGACCCGCGGACCGGTGCGTGAGCTGCTGGGCCAGCCGGTGGCGCAGTTTGCCGTGGACGCTTCCAAGCGCAGCCCCAAGCAGTTGTTTTTCTACCGTCCCCAAATGGTTCGCCTGCCGCCGCAGGAACGCATCGGGCCGCGCGGACCGGTCCGCATGGAACGCATCGTCAAGCTGCTCCCGGTCGGCGCCATCAGCATCACCATCCGCGTGCCCTTTGAGGCCGACCACATCGAGGATCTCGTCCACTTTCACGACCTCCAGTTCTCCAACGGTTCGCTCAGCGATGAAGTCCGGCGCCTCGCTGAAGAGGTCCACCACGAACTGGCGCCACACTACGTCCGGCCGGTCCAGCAACTGGCGGACGAGGAAGCCTACACCGTGTTCTGCCTGAAGGCGCCGCTGCACAACGCCGACGGCTCCCCGACCCGCGCGGAGGACTGGCTGAAGGCACACCGGCGCGCCGTGGCAGCGCTGCTCACGCAGGAAACGGACATCGACCGGCTCTCGCACCAGGAGTTCATCGAGTCCACCGACCGGTTCCTCAGCTATTACGAGAACGATCTGGTGGTCATCGACTGGGACGCGGCCCTGCTCGTGGACGAACCGAAGAACTTCGAGGAAACCCTCTACATTCTCGAACTGGCCAACCTCCAGCTCGCCGAACTGGAAGCCTACGACCGCGTCCTCGACGACGCACTCGAACGTGCCTATCGCGACGTCAGTTCCCGGCCCACGCGCGGCCAGAGCCGTGCCCTGCGCGAATTGCGCGCCATTCGCATCGACCTCGAACGCTTCAGTGATGAGCTTTCCAATATCACCAAATTTTTTGGCGACTGGCATCTGGCGCGAATCTACGAGAACGTCGCCGCGCGATTTCACCTCGCTGACTGGCATCGGACAATCGACGCCAAGCTGAAGACGCTCGCGGATCTCTATCAGCTTCTGAGCCAGGACCGCACCAACCGCTGGATGCTGATCCTTGAAGTCACCATAGTGCTGCTGTTTATCATTGACCTGATTGTGCTCGTGCTCGCGGCCAAATGAGCATGCCGCGGCGCGCCCTAGTTAACGGCTGCCACGACGGCAGCAGCGGATCGCGGGGACCGCGCGGCGGGATCTTGCGTTTGCAGCGGCCGCCCGGCCGGGGCCGTGGCCATCGGCACGGCAGCCCACATTTCCGCCGCAATGCACCGCCAGCACGAACCGTCACCCGGTTCACGGGCGAACAAATTGACCCAGCCATTTTCCACCAGTTCGCGCACGCCGCCGTGTTTCTGCAACACCCCGTCAATTGCCGCCCGGGACGCTTCAATGATTACGGTCAGCCGCAACGGCTCGTGCCGCCAGCGCACGCCATCATGCAACGATTGGAGCGGCAGACCGGTTTGCAAATCGCCACCGTTGCCTTCCCAGATGCCGAAGGTGCCAACCACGTTGTGCAGCACCTTGTTGCCGCTGCCAAACAACCGGTTGTTCACCGTGGACCCGTAATATTGCAGATTGATCCAGCTCGCCACGACCATCGGCGCCGTCAGAATCAATTCGAGCACGGAAGCGTCCGCATCGCGTCCGGCGTCGTAATTGTGCAGAAACACGCGGCCGCCAAGATTCACGCCCGAAGTGCGTGCGCGTGGCGCGGCAATGAAGGCCGCATTGCCCGCCAGTCCCCATTCCGGCCGGACCTGGGCCCAATCCCGGCTCCGCGAGAACACGGCCGCATCCACCTGGGCGTCGGGCACGTCGCCCAAGCCGAGCGAGGCGGCGCGCTCCCGCCGGGCCCGTTGCGAAGCGGCCGCCAGCCACGCCTGACACTGATGCAGCGCGGCCGCCTGATCTGCCGTCAATTTCTCCGCGTCATAAATCACGACCTCATCCGTTGTCGTGTTGTGCAACCCCGCGACGAAGACGGTTTCCGCTGGAATCGCAATGCCCCGGGTGCGCAGCGCGTCGCGCACAGCCGGCTCATTCAAAATCGCCGCCGCCACCCGCGCATTGGCATCGCCGGCGTGTCCGCCGCACGCGCCACAATCCAGTGCCGAGGCGTAGGGATTGTTGGTTGTGGCGCTGCCGTGACCGCAAAGGAGCACCACCTTGGCGAAGTTGGTGGTAAGGCCCGTGTTTTTCAGGGCGCCCGCCGCCAGTTCAACCCGCTCGGCCAGCGACCAGCCCGTTTGCCCGCTGTGCCCGCAGGAACTGGCGTCCTCCGTGACGCGGACGAAACGCGGCCCGAATCGGACCCGTCCGTGCGCGGGCGCCGAAGCCGTCTCCGGTTGGGACAGGCCCAGCCCATCTTGGGCCAGCTTCACGCCAAACCAGAGTCCGGCCGTCTCGACGAACGAAAAACAGGAAATCGCCGAGGTCTTGAATGCGTTCCAGGCGCTGCCGACGGACCGCCGGAAGTGCAGGCCGCGCCACAAGCGCGCTTTCTCAACCGGCGCTCCCGACTGCGGCGTTTCGCATACGGTGACTTTGGGATGGAGCAGCACCGGACAGCGTGCCGTCCCCTCTTCCTGACCAAACCGCCGATAGGCGAAGGCCACGCCAAAAAATCCCGCAAAGCCGAGCGTTTCAATGGCGGGCGACTGCGCTTCCAGCGCGCGGCGGAACACTTCCGAGCGCACGTCGATGCAAAAGATGGCCTGCAACATTTTCGGCTCGGTCAAAGCGGCGGTTCGCCCCGGGCTGGCCGGCAACGGGGCCAGCAGTAGGCGTTGGTAACTGGATTCCAGTGCCAGTTGGGCGACGAAGCGCGCCAGCAGGTCGGCTGAAAATCCCTCGGCCGTGGCCACGACTTCGTGCTGCTGCGCCCGCCAGAGCGAAAGCATTCCCGGCGCGCCGCCGAATTGCCGCCAAAGTGCAAGATCGTAGGCGAGCCGGACGGCCAGCAACTGCGTGAGCGAGTCATCGGTCGTTCCAGCCGCGCGTTGCTCGCGCACGCGAAACTGCACGTGCCCGCTCCAGCCGGCAATGCTCAGGAGCTGCCGGTGCAGAAAATCCGTTCGCGCTTGGGCAGGAATGCCAAGTTCATCCAGCGCGCGGGCAATCAAACCGGCCGGATCGTTAGACAGATTTCCCACCAGGGCCCGGAAGCCGCGCAGCCCGCTGAGTTCCGGATTGGCATCCAGTTGGGCGGCCGCCCGCCACGCGGACAGGAGCGGCCGGTCGCGCCACGGCATGCGCCAGGAAGACTGGCCCGCATCGTAATACGCCGAGCACCACTTGGAGACTTCCTCCCGCACGAACCCCGGCCAGTCCGGCATTTTGTGCGCCGCGAGAAAATCGGCGAACGTCAACACCCGCACCTGCCGTTCGGCCGCCGAACCGGATGCGAGCGCGTGATTCAACGAGCTGAGGCTGGTGAAATCGAGCTGCTCCTTCCACATCGGCGGCAGGGTTCGGCCCGCCAGTTCGATGGCCGCGCGGAAATCGTCCTCCTTGATCCGGCCGGCGGCGATTTGTTCGCGGTAATGCGCCGTGGGCATCAAAACGTCGCCATGCCCCACGCGCTGCAGCAGGCGCGCAGCCTCGATGAACGGCCGGTCTGTCAAACCCAGAAACGGGTTCACAGCGACGAACCGTTGCAGGGGCCAGAGCGGCGGCACACGGCGGCAGGCGTCTTCGATGGTCGCAAGCAAAACAGGATCGGCGGCATTCATGTCGTTTGACGGCGAGGGTTGCATGGTGTCATTCGGGAGTTGCGGAAGATTTGACCGGCCAGACGGCGGCGATGGCGCGGTTGGCCACGGTGTTGAGATAAAATCCATTGCGCGCATGCACGTAGAGCGTCTGGAAAAAGGGACGATTTGCCCATTGCGGTATTTCCGTTTGAACCAACAAGACGGCGAGAAACAAGCCCAGCACGAGGGCGACAAGCACGGCGCCCGCCCAGGTGTTCAACTGGGTGTTTTGCCATGCCCCCTCACCCAACAATTCGTTGAAGCCGAGGTGCAACGTGAAAAGCCCGACCACGATGCCCGCCCCCAGCAACGTGCCGAACACAGCAAGGCGCGGCGTCAGTCCGTGGCCCCAGAACATCCACAACAGGTAGGCCAGCGCCATGGCAAAGACGGTCGCCAGCACGAACTGGCCCGCATCGTGCCGCCAGCCCAGATGAAAGATCCAGGCGCCCCCCAGCACCAGCAATCCGGCCAACCCCAGCGCGGCCCCCAGAATGAAGGGGTGCGCCCCCGGCTTGTCAGTAGGTGTCCAGGCGGATTTGGCGAGCCGCACCACGCTGCCGGACGAGAGAAAGGCATGCGCCTTGTAGAGGGAATGCGCCACCAGGTGCAACGTCGCGAGGGCAAACGCGCCCAGGCCGCATTCCAGCATCATGAAGCCCATTTGCGCCACGGTGGAAAAGGCCAGCGAGCGCTTCACACTGGCATGCGTCAACATCACCAGCGAAGCAAACAACGCGGTGAACGCACCGAAGAAGGCCAGCACCGACATGGCCCCCGGCGACAGGGTGACGAGCGGATGCAGCCGGAGAATCAGATAGCCCCCGGCGTTGATGATGCCCGCATGCATGAGCGCCGAAACGGGCGTCGGTGTTTCCATGGTATCGGGCAGCCAGCTGTGAAACGGGAACTGGGCCGATTTCAACATGGCGCCGACAACGAGCAAAAACGCGATGGCCTGAATGCCCGCCCGGCCGCCTTCCACAGCCCCGCCCGGCCACTGCCGCGCGGCCGCGAACAAGGCCGCGAAATCCCAGGTCCGAAATTGGTGATACACCAGGACCATCACGGCCAACAGGCACAGGTCGCCCAGCCGGCTGATGACGAATTTTTTCCGGGCTGCCAGTTGCGCCGCCGGACGCGCGGGATAAAAGACCAGCAGCCGGTGCAAGCCGAGGCTGGTTGCGCTCCAGGCCAGCGCGAATTGCAGCAGGTTGCCGGAGACCACGACCGTCAGCACCGCGCCGCCCGTGAAGCAGATCCATTTTGTGAATTCCCCCTGCCGCGGTTCGCCCGCGAGATAGTTCACCGTAAACCGCGTGACCACGGCCAGCAGGAAGGACACCAGCACCAGCACGATGACTGCAAGATTGTCAATCTGGAAGCCCAGTTCCAGCGGACCGGCGACGGTCCACGTCATTCGCGCCGGACCAAAGAGCGCGCGGCTGAGAACAGCCCCCACGGTTAGCCCGAGGCCCAGCAGCGCCAGAAGAGCGCCGGCGCGCGCGGCCCGGCGGGAATGACGGTTCAACCAGGCGCCGGGCAGCAGGCCGAACAGCAACAGCAACAAGGGGCCGGCAGCGGCCAGCCCCACGGTGATTTTCGAGAGTGATGCGTCGTTCATGACAGTTTCGTCCCAACGCGGTCACGCTAGCGCCAGAATCCCAGTTCCATCCAATAGATTGTTTTTACAAAATCGTTCTATTCTGTAAAACTATGGGCATGGCCTTTTTGAACTATCATCACCTGCGTTATTTCCGCGCCGTGGCCAACGACGGGAATCTCACCCAGGCGGCGGCCCGGCTGCACCTTTCCCAATCGGCCTTGAGCATCCAGTTGCGGCGGCTCGAGGAGAGCCTAGGCCACGAGTTGTTCCGGCGTGAAAACAAACGGCTCAAACTGACCGAATCCGGACGGCTGGTGCTGGATTATGCGGAAACCATCTTTCGCACCGGCGAGGAGATGATGGCGGTGCTCCAGCGACATTCCCCCGCGCGCCGGAAGGTCTTGTCCATCGGCGCCGTGGCGACGCTGTCGCGGAACTTCCAGATTGATTTGCTCAAGCCGCTGTTGAACCAGCCGGATCTGGAACTCGTGATCCGTTCCGGCAGTTTGCGCGAATTGCTCACCCAATTGGAGGCCCACACCATCGACGTCGTGTTGTCCAACCTGCCGGTGAAACGCGAAGCCCACACCGGCTGGCACAGTCATTTGCTGGCCGAAGAGCCGGTAAGCCTCGTGGGCAGACCGCAGAAGGGGCGACGCACCAAGTTCAAGTTCCCCGACGATCTGAAACACATGCCGGTTATTTTGCCGAGCTTGGAAAGCAACGTGCGCGTGGCGTTCGATCTGCTGATGGAACAGGCCGGCATCCGGCCGGTCATCGCAGCGGAGGTGGATGACATGGCCATGCTCCGCCTCGTCGCCCGCGAGTCCATGGCCCTGACTCTCGTGCCGCCGGTGGTGGTGCAGGACGAACTGCGCGAGGGCGTGCTGGTGGAACGCCACCGGATACCGCAGATCAAGAAAAGCTTTTATGCCATCACTCCCAGCCGCCGGTTCCCGAACGAATTCGTCCGCCAGCTGATCCAGCAACGGAAACCGTTCTAAGCCGGCCGCAAACCCGCGGCCAGCTTGGCGCCGCGCCGCCGGGATTCAGCGGCCAGCGATTTCATGTAGTGCTTCAGGCGTGTCCGCAGGGTGGCGTCGCCCGCCGCCAGAATTTTCACCGCCATCAGGCCCGCATTCTTGCCGCCCCCGATGGCCATCGTGGCCACGGGCACGCCGCCGGGCATTTGCACGATGGACAACAGCGAGTCGAGCCCCTTGAGGCTTTTGCTTTCGACGGGCACGCCAATGACCGGGAGCGGCGTGAGACTCGCCACCATGCCGGGCAGATGCGCCGCGCCGCCCGCACCGGCGATGATCACCCGCAGACCGCGGCCTTCGGCGGCTTTCGCGTAACGCACCATGTCTTCGGGCGTCCGATGCGCCGAGACCACGCGCGCCTCAAATGCCACGCCAAATTCCCGGCAGACGTCCGCCGCCGCGGAAAGCGTTGGCCAGTCCGAATCGCTGCCCATGATGATGCCGACCAACGGCGCATTTTTGGTTTTCATGCTTTGGCTCCAAATTGAATGCATTCAGCCGCCCGCCGCGCGGTCGCTTCGGCGGCGTCAAGAGTTTGCCCGAGCGCGGTGACGTGACCCATTTTGCGACCTACGCCGCTCATCGCCTTGCCATAAACGTGAACGTGCGCGCCGGGAACGGCGAGGGCCTCGTTCATGCCGTGCGGGGCGCCAGATCCCTTCGCCGCGCCCAGCAAATTGATCATCACAGCGGCCGGCGCGACCATGGCGGTGGACCCCAGCGGCCAGCCCAGCACCGCCCGCACATGGTTCTCAAACTGCGAACACACGCATCCTTCGATCGTGTAATGCCCGGAATTGTGCACGCGCGGTGCCAGTTCGTTGATCAGCACCTCGCCCTCACGCGTCAAAAACATCTCCACGCCAAAACTGCCGACGCCGTCCACGGCCTCGATGGCGCGGTGGGCCAGCCGGGCGGCCTTTTGGGCGATTTCGGCCGGCACCGGTGCGGGCGCGCGCACGATGTGGCAAATGTGATTGCGTTGCACGGTTTCCACCACCGGATACTCGGCCACCGAGCCATCAAGTCCGCGCGTGATGATGGTGGCCAACTCGCTGACGTAGGGACAAAACGCCTCGACGTAAAGCGCGTTCCGGTCGCCGCCGAGCGTCTTCCAGGCTTCGGCAATTTCACCTTCGGCGCGGACGGTGAAGTTTCCCTTGCCGTCATAACCATTGCGACGGGTTTTCAAAACCACCGGCCAGCCGGCGCCCCGGGCGAAGTCGGCCAGTTCCTGCATGGCGCCGACCGCTGCAAACGCCGGCAACGCCAGTCCCGCCGCGGCAAGCGTTTGCTTTTGAATGAACTTGTCCTGCACGCGGCGCAAGGTGCCCGTGCCGGGATGCAGCGGGTGACCGGCCTTTTCGAGGACGGCCAAAGCGTCGGCATTGAGAAACTCGTTTTCGATGGACACCACGTCCACGTGCGCCGCCAGCTTCAGCAGGGCCTCGGGATCGTCCCAGTTGCCCACGAGCGAATGGGTGGCCAGTTGAGCGGCGGGGCTGTAATTGTTGCGTTCCAGCACGACCACCTCGCAGCCCAGCTCCAACGCGGCGAGCGCGGACATTTTGGCGAGCTGACCGCCGCCGATGATGCCGAGACGCGGATGGGCCGGGCGCGGACGCGCGGCGCGGATTTCACGATCGTAGGTTTCGTGCATGCTTAACAAGGGCCCCGGTTGACGAACCGGGGCAGGCGAAAATGGCCGGGTGAAATTGCCCGATGAGTTGTCCATGGTGCTGCGTGTGAATCTGGCTCATGCGCCGCGTCCGGGTAGTTTAAGCGGCGGCGGCGTGCAAGCAACTCCGGAGGCGCGGATAAATCTGCCGGGGCATCGGTCGCACGCCGGCTCAAAAGAAAAACGTCACGCCGGC
This sequence comes from Verrucomicrobiia bacterium, assembly GCA_035765895.1. Taxonomy (NCBI): domain Bacteria; kingdom Pseudomonadati; phylum Verrucomicrobiota; class Verrucomicrobiia; species Verrucomicrobiia bacterium. Next base: position 26,242 of record DASTWL010000094.1, read on the forward strand.
CATCCCCGCGATGGTGTTCAGACCGAGATTCGGCCGGTAGATGCGGGCGCTGGAAAGATGCAGGTAACGCGCTTCCAGGGTGAGGGCCACATTGTTGCGCACAAACCATTGCACGCCGGCCGCCGCCTGGAGGTTGAATTCAAAAACGCCGCCCAGATCCGGTTCCCGGATGCTCGTGGCGGTGACACCCGCGCCACAATCCACGAACGGCACCCAGCGTGTTCCGGTGGCGAAATGATAACGCAGGTGCGGCGTCAACCCCACCAGCCATGCGTGACTGGGTGAAAATTGGGAGCCGCCGAACAGTTCAAAACGCAGTTCCGTGTTTCCTTGAAACCAATGCCCGGCGCCGCGGAGCGGGCCAAAGACCTCGCCATAACTCAGTCCCACCAACGCCAGATCATGGACTTCCCTTCCGCCCAACAGGGCGATGCCGCACGTGGCCCCGGCATTGACGCTGAAGGATTGTGCGGCGACATCGAAACCACCGCCCACCGCGCCCGTCCAAATTTGTGGCGACCGGGATTCGAAGGCGAGGTTCGCCTGGATGCCGAGATCGGCCGTCGGCGTGGTGGTTTGCGCCAACGCCATCACCGGCGCAACAGTCGCACTGCCAAGCAGCATGAAAAAAAACCGCCGCCGCGCCCGACGTTTTTTCCGGACCGATTTCGCATCGTCCATACCTCTAAGCAGGATTCCGATTTAACCGTGCGCCAGCGGGCATTCGAAGGAACCCCCCGCCGCACAGCGTCGCCTCCGTGTCGCCCAACTCGTGAACGTTGTCAATGCTCGCACCCCGAAATTTTTCCCATGCGGCAGAAATCCGGTCCGCCCGAGCGGCCGCCCCCGGACGAAAATCCGCTAAACATACAGCGCCGCCTTCAGGTCGTGCACGAGCACACTCATGAACAGATAGCGCCGGTTGGCATCGGTCTCGATGCATTTCACGATGGCCTTTTCCAGGGCCGCCGGAATGTCGGGATTCAACTGGCGCGGTGGAATAAACCGGGAACGGTCCAGTTGCGCGCGCAGGATTTCGTTGATGTCGTCGCCCGGAAACGGCTTCTGGTTCGTCAAAAGCTCATAGGCCGCCACTCCAAAGGCAAAAATGTCCACCCGCTGATCAATGGGTTTGCCCTGCAACTGCTCCGGCGCCATGTAAGCGGGCGTTCCCGGATTCTTGGTCAGTTTGAGCGGCGCCTCGACGAGCGGCTGTGCCAGGTCGAAATCCACCAACCGCACGCCGGCATTGCGCGAAACGAGCACATTCTCCGGCTTGAAATCCAGGTGCAGATAGCCGCTCTCGTGGACATGCTCCAGCCCTTCGGCCATGTCGAGGATGATCTGGGCCACATTTTCCGTCAGCACGGGATCGTGCTGGGCGTAAAGCTCCTTCAAGTTCGCGCCTTCGACGTATTCCATGAGGCAATACAACTGCCCCTCGATTTTGCCGTGCTCGAAATAGCCGATGACGTTGGGATGGCTCTGCACGCTGGCGAGAATTTCACAGCCGCGCTCGAAGCGTTTGCGCGCCGCCCGGTCGCCGCTGAATTCGGGCAGCATCAGGCGCAGGGCATGCGCCCGGTTGTGGGCGTCGGTGGCCAGCCAGATGTCCGCCATGCCGCCGCTGGCGACCAGTTCCTGCAAAATGAAACGACCGAACGGACCGGGACCGATCCGTTCGCTGACATCCCTTGTTTGAAACAGCCCAAACACGGAGACAGTTTACTGGCAGACGCGGATGGCCGCCACTGTGGAGTTTGCGCAAGAACTTTGCACGACGGCTTGGCGCCCGCCGCTCCGGCAGCTATGCTCCCGTCCCGTGGCCGAACGCACCGCGAACGCCCGTGACTGGATGGATGCCCTGCTGGGCTTCGTTTATCCATCAGTGTGCCAACTCTGCAACACGGGCCGGGCAACCGCGGCCGAAGGATACGTGTGCGTCAGTTGCTTCCAACGGGTGCGCTTCATCAAGCCGCCGTTCTGTGAGCGCTGCGGGCTGCCCTTTGAAGGCGACCTCACCACGTCTTTCGAATGCAGCAACTGCCGTGACATGGAACTGCATTTCACCTCGGCCCGTTCCGCCGTAATTGCCAAGGACGTGGTGCTCGAAGCCATTCACCGATACAAATACAGCCGCGCGCTGTGGTTCGAGCCGTTTCTGGGGGGATTGCTCATCAGTGCCGCTGCCGTGGAACTGAAACAATCCGGATGGCAGCGGATCGTGCCCGTGCCGCTGCATCCCACCAAGGCACGCGAACGGGAATTCAACCAGTCGCAACGGCTCGCCCGCCAACTGAGCCGCGCCACCGGAATTCCTTTGAACGACCGGTGCCTCCAGCGCGTCCAACCCACCCGCACCCAGACCTTGCTGTCGCGCCACGAGCGCGCGGCGAACGTGCGCAGCGCTTTTGCCGTCAGCCGTCGGGCGCAGTTTGCCGGCGAACGTATCGTGTTGATCGACGACGTATTTACAACCGGCGCCACCACCAATGCCTGCGCCCGCGCCTTGCGGGCCGCCGGAGCCGGGGAAGTTTGCGTCTGGACAGTCGCGCGGGGAATTTGAATACTGCGAGCCGTCACACGATGCGCAAGCATGCGTGGCGCACGGCTGGCCAACAACCGCCGGAGCGAAGTATAATGAACTCAATGGGAACAACCTCGTTCACCAAAAAACTGCCAGGCACCGAAGGCCCGGAACCTGCCCTCACCCCGCCCAACTTGGAAGCCGCCGCCACGGCGTTCCCCAAGAAGAACAAGGTCAGCAGCGGCAAATCGCGCAAACGGGACATCCCGGAGGGGCTGTGGACCAAATGCCCCAAATGCGCTGAACTGGTTTTCGACAAGGAACTGGACGAGAACCTCAAAGTCTGCCCCAAGTGCCAGCACCATTTTCCCATCGGCGCCCGCGAACGCATTCACTCGCTCGTGGAAACCTGCACGTTCGAGGAAACCGACGCGGACATGATCAGCGTCGACGTGCTCAAGTTCACCGGCGCCGCCTCCTACATCGCCAAGCTCGAAACCTATCGCAAGAAATCCACCCAGTTGAAGGACGCCGTCGTCACCGGCATCGGCAAGATCGGCCCGCACCGCACCGCCCTGGGCGTGATGGACTTCAGTTTTCTTGGCGGGTCGATGGGCTCGGTTGTCGGCGAAAAGCTGACCCGCCTCATCGAAAAGGCGACCGAAGGTGGCCTGCCCCTCGTCATCATTTCCACCAGCGGCGGCGCCCGCATGTATGAAGGCATGTTCAGCCTGATGCAGATGGCAAAAACCTGCGCCGCCCTCGCCTATCACGCCAAGGAAAAACTGCCCTACATCAGCGTGCTCACGCATCCCACCACGGCCGGCGTGATGGCGAGCTACGCCAGCGTGGGCGACCTCATCATCGCGGAACCACGCGCCATGATCGGCTTCGCCGGGCCTCGCGTCATCAAAGACACAACGCAGGCCGAGTTGCCGCCGGGATTCCAGACGGCCGAATTCCTCATGGACCGGGGTTTGATCGACGCCATTGTGCAGCGCCTGGAGATGAAGGAAACCCTCACCGAATACATTTCCTTCCTGATGAACGGCAAGGCCGCGCAGCAGAAATAAAAACCGCCCGCAGTCACGCGCGCCAACCGGCAGGTGAGCCCACAACCCAGTGGTTTACTGCGTGGCGCTGGCCAGGATGGTCTGAAAGTGCGGTGGCTCCTCTTCACGCGCCACCACGCTGATCTCAATCTGTTTGAAGTCCGCCTCCTCCAGCCAGCGGTGCAGGTCACTTTCGACAAAGCCGAGCCAGCGGTCGCCGTAAAGTTCGCGCGCCTTCTCGAAGTTGTGCTTGAGCAGGTCGAGAATCATGATCTGCCCGCCGGGCTTCAAAATCTTGTGCGCGCTGCGCAGCGCGGCGGCAGGTTCCTCCGCGTGATGCAGGGCCTGACTCAAAATCACCAGGTCCACGCAGCTGGCATCAATCGGCGGGTTCTGCAAATCGCCCAAACGAAATTCCAGATTCTTCAATCCGTTCTTCTTCGCCTTGGCGGCGGCGAACGCGACGATCTTTTCCGAGTTGTCCACGGCAATGACCTTTTTGCAGCGGCGCGCAAGCAGTTCACTCAACAACCCTTCGCCCGCGCCCAAATCGGCCACCACCAGCGGCGGCAAAACGCGCAGCAGCAAATGTCCAAACGCCTGCCACGAACGACCCGGTCCATACACGCGGTCAAAACGGCCGGCTATCTGGTTAAAATAGACCTGCGCCTGCTCTTTGCGGCGCGTGAGCACACGCTTGAGGTTGATCTGGTCGTGGGAATGTTCCGGCAGTTCATGCGCGCCACGAATCGCGAGTTGGATGAATTCGCTGGCGACCTTGTCGGCCTGCGGATTGAGCTTGTAAAACGTCCGCTTGCCATCGCGTCGCGCGCACACGAGTTCGCAGTCGGCCAGCAGACCAAGATGTGTGGAGATGCGCGATTGGCCAAGCCGCGTGATTTCCTGGAGTTCGGCCACGGACAGTTCATCGCGTTCCAGCAACGCGACAATACGCAGACGCGTCGGGTCCGACAGCGCCCGCAAGGATTTAAGCGTGGAAGACATTCATTTGTTGTGCCCGCTCGAAGCGCGGTTTTGGCGCCGCTCAGCACGCACGTTTATGGAACCGTTGTTTAGCACGGATGGACCCAACACTGCACAAGCCTGGGCCCGCATCCTGCCGGCCCGAAATTTTTTCGTAAAAGCGTTTGACGCGTTTGCCTGCTTTTATATCATCAAATCTTGATGCGTCAATATGTTGTTGACACAAAACTAAAGAACACATGAGCAACCGTTACATTTTCTCATCCGAGTCTGTTGGTGAAGGCCATCCGGACAAGGTCGCCGACACCATTTCCGATTCCATTTTGGACGCCTGTCTGGCGGTCGATAATACCAGCCGCGTCGCGTGCGAAACGTTTGTCAAAAGCAACCAGGTTGTTGTTGGCGGCGAAATTACGATTCCCAAATTGCAGGATCACGCCAAGGGCACCACGAAGCCGATCGACACGGTGATCAACGTCGGCCACGTCGTGCGCCATGCCATTCGCGACATCGGTTATGTGAATGACGACGACGTGTTTCACGCGGACAGAGTGTTCATCAACAATTTCCTCACCGCGCAATCACCCGACATCAAGCAAGGCGTGGACGCCAAAAAGGCCAAGGGCAAAAAGACCGCCGAACAAGGCGCCGGCGACCAAGGCATCATGTTCGGTTACGCGTGTAATGAAACGCCTGAACTCATGCCGGCGCCGATCATGTATGCGCACCGCCTCGGTCGCGAGCTGACCAAGATTCGCAAGAGCGGCAAGGTGCCGTGGTTGCGGCCCGACGCCAAATCGCAGGTGTCCGTGGAATACGTGGACGGCAAGCCGACCCGCGTGACCAACGTGGTCATCTCCACCCAGCACGCCGCGAGCGTGGAACATCGCGAGATTGAAAAGTTTTGCATTGAGAAAATCATCAAGCAGGTGCTGCCGGCGAAGATGCTCACCGCGAAACCGGAATTTCTCATCAATCCCACCGGCCGGTTCGTCGTCGGCGGACCGCAGGGCGACAGTGGTTTGACCGGCCGCAAGATCATTGTGGACACCTACGGCGGCATGGGCCGTCACGGCGGCGGCGCGTTCTCCGGCAAAGATCCGAGCAAGGTGGATCGCAGTGCCGCCTACATGGGCCGCTGGGTCGCCAAGAACATTGTCGCCGCGAAACTTGCCGCGAGGTGCGAAGTGCAATTCGCCTACGCCATTGGCCATCCGCGTCCGGTGAGCGTGCACATTGACACCTTTGGCACCGGCACCGTGAGCGACGACCGGATTTTGAAGGCCGTGCTGAAAGTGTTCAGCTTCAAACCGGCGGACATCGTGCAGCAATTGAATTTGCTCCGTCCAATTTATCGCAAGACCACCAACTATGGTCACTTCGGCAAGAACGACAAGGATTTGACCTGGGAAGCAACAGACAAGGTTCAGGCACTACGCAAGAGCATCTGACGCGATGTCGATTCAACCAGTTGACGAATCAACCAATTAACAAGCATGAGCAAAATCCAACTTTCACCCTCGCGCCGCGCCGTTTTGAAATCGCGCGGCAATGGCAACGGCAAATCCAAGCGCGACTTCGCGGTCCGCGATCTTTCGCTGGCCGAGTTCGGGCGCAAGGCCATCACGATTTCCGAGCACGAAATGCCCGGCCTCATGGCCATCCGCAAGAAATATGGTCCGAGCAAGCCGCTCAAAGGCGTGCGCATCACCGGCTCGCTGCACATGACCATTGAAACGGCGATTCTCATCGAAACGCTGGTGGAACTCGGCGCGTCCGTGCGCTGGGCGAGCTGCAACATTTTCTCGACGCAAGATCACGCCGCCGCCGCCATTGCCGCCGCCGGCGTGCCCGTGTTCGCGCACAAGGGCGAAACGCTTGAAGAATATTGGGACTTCACGCTGCGCGCGTTGACGCATCCCGGCAACCAAGGCCCGCAGCTCATCGTGGACGACGGTGGTGATGCCACGCTGCTCATTCACAAAGGCTACGAACTCGAGAACGGCAGCGACTGGGTCAACACGCCCAGCGACAACCACGAAGTCGCCGTCATCAAGGCGCTGCTCAAGCGCGTTGCGAAGGAACGTCCCGGTTTCTGGCACGAAGTCGTGAAGGATTGGAAGGGCGTTTCCGAAGAAACGACCACCGGCGTGCACCGCCTTTACCAGATGTTGGAGCAAGGCAAGTTGCTCGTTCCGGCGATCAATGTGAACGACTCGGTCACCAAGTCCAAGTTCGACAACCTCTACGGCTGCCGCGAATCGCTCGCCGACGGCATCAAGCGCGCCACCGACGTGATGATTGCGGGCAAGGTCGCGGTCGTCTGCGGTTACGGCGACGTCGGCAAAGGCAGCGCGCATTCGCTCCGCGGCTTCGGCGCGCGCGTCATTGTCACCGAGATTGATCCCATCAACGCGCTCCAGGCCGCGATGGAAGGTTTCGAAGTCACCACGCTCGAAGACACGCTCGGCACGGGCGACATTTACGTGACGACCACCGGCAATCGCGACGTCATCACCCTCGATCACATCCTCAAGCTGAAGGACCAGGCGATCGTGTGTAACATCGGCCACTTCGACAATGAAATTCAGGTGGACCGCCTGAACAACCTCAAGGGCGTGAAGCGCATCAACGTAAAGCCGCAGTATGATAAATACGTGCTGCCCAATGGCCGCACGATTTACCTGCTCGCCGAAGGCCGCCTCGTGAACCTCGGCTGCGCCACCGGCCATCCGAGTTTCGTGATGAGCAACAGCTTCACCAACCAGGTGCTTGCCCAGTTGGACCTGTGGAAGAACCGCGAGACGAACAAGGTGGGCGTCTATCGTCTGCCCAAGCACCTCGATGAAGAAGTCGCCCGCCTGCACCTCGAACGCATCGGCGTGAAGCTGACCAAGCTTACGAAGAAGCAGGCCGAATACCTCGGCGTGCCGGTCGAAGGCCCCTACAAGGCGGAGCATTACCGGTATTGAACAAATTCAAATCTGAAACACGCCAGGCGAACGGGCAACCGTTCGCCTTTTTGTTTTCAAGGCGGCGCGTTTTGTCATCATGCGCCCATGGAACACACGCCATCCAAGGGAAACGTCCTGCTGCGCGCGCTGCGCAAAGTGGTGTGGCTCGTCGGAATTCTCTACCTGGCGTTGTGCGCATTCATGGCACTGTTTCAACGCGCGTTGATTTATCATCCGACGGTCGTTCCGGCCGCGCGAGTGGATCAAATGGCTCAGGCCGCCCGGCTGGTGCGCTGGCATGATGCGGCTCACCGGATCATTGGCTTCCAACTTGCGGCCTCCACCGCGCCACCGCGCGGCAGCGTTTTGATTCTCCACGGCAACGCCGGCTCCGCCACCGGCAGTTCCTTTTACGCAGAAACCCTCCGGCGCGTCGCCCCGTTTGACGCGTATCTGCTCGAGTATCCCGCCTTTCAAGATCGCCCTGGCTCGCCCAGTGAACAAAGCCTGTTTAAGGCCGCTGCCGAGGCGCTGCAAGCGTTGCCGACAAATGCACCGGTGTATGTGGTGGGTGAATCGCTTGGCTCGGGCGTGGCCGCCTATCTGGCCGGCACATTCCCCGACCGGATCGCCGGACTCCTCCTGCTGTCGCCGTTCAATGACCTGGCCAGCGTCGGCCAGTATCAATACCCCATGCTGCCGGTCCGCCTGCTGCTGCGCCGACCGCTTCCCTTCCGCGACGCTCCTCCGGAATTATCACGGCCCCGTCGCCGTCGTGGTGGATGGACGGGACACCGTGGTGCCGGAGCAATTCGGCCTCCGGCTTTACGAAGGCTATGCGGGCCCGAAATGGCTGTGGCGTTTTCCCAACGGTGTGCACACGCAGATCATGGCGCCTCCGGAAGTCTTCTGGAGCGAAGTCGTCGCCTTCTGGCAAAATCCCGGCGCGCCCCACTGATGCCGGCCGCAGACTCGGCGACGCCGTTCCGCCCGCATCGCTACAACTCCATCTTCAAACTTTCCCAGCGTTGCTCCAGGCGCTTGGCCGAGACCGGCACAGCCGTGCCGAGTTCCTGCGCGAACAGCGAGACTTTGAATTCCTCAACCAGCCAGCGGAACTCCTCCGCGAGCCGGCGGCCCGCCGGCGATTTGGGCGGCGCGGCCTGCAATTGCTGCACCGCCACCTGAAACGGCGCCAACTGCCTGGCGCGTTCCTGATCTTTGGGTGGATTCACCGCCGCGCGTTCGATGCGCGTCAGCAATGCCTTCAAATAGCGCGGCAGCTCGACGAGGCGAACAAAGGAAATGGATTCCAAAAATCGGGCGGGCAACAACTGTTCCAGTTCCACCGCCAGGGGATGCCGCCGACTCTGCGCGGTTGGCTGGCCAAGCTGGCTCAGCTCATTCAACGTGCGCGGACGGGCCGGCGCCGGTGCGGCCGGACCCAGCTTAGCCGCGATTTGCTGCCGCAGTTGCAGAACTGTGGTGAGACGCGCGGCGAGTTGTCCCGGCAACCCGCGCAGCCGTTCGCGCGCCTCCTCGACCGTCGCTTCAAAGGCCGCCAGCGTGAGTGCCGGCAAACCCGCTTCCGGCAGCACGTGGCGTTTCAAGTGCGCAAACGCCGAGGCCTGCAATTCGTCGCCGGTGCCGATGGGCGCGTAGATCGCGTTCAATTGCTGGAGACTGCGCAAATCCTTTTGCAGCCAGGCGAAGTCCTTTTGGAGCGCCAGTTCGAGCAGCCGCCCCACGCCGGCCACGCTTGCCTCACGCGCCAGATCCGGGCTTCGGAACAGCCGCAGGCTGACATGCTGCTCCTCCAGCACCAGTCCGGGCCAGGCGTGCAACGCGGCCGGGCCGGCCGGCCGGCCGGGCTCGGACTCCACCACAATGCGCTCCGGCAAATCACCGAATGACCAGCTCGTGATGGCCGTGCGTTCCCATTGCGCGACGACCCGGCGCCACGCCTCGCTGCCGCCCGCGGGTGCTGCCGGCGCATCCTTCAATTGCTGCCGCAACTGCGCCAGGTTGCGTCCCGCCGCGAGCGGCCGGCGATTCCCGTCCACCACTTCCACGCGCGGGCGCAAATGTGCGGGCACTGTCTCCGTGCGCCATGCATCCGCCGGGATGGTGACGCCATAACGCTGCCGGATGAAGCGTCCCAAATCGGCCGTAAGCGAATCGTCGCGGGGTTGCAGGTCGCGGACGATTTCGGCGATCTTGGGTTCCAGCGGCTGCAATTCGCGCCGCAGCGACTTCGGCAACGAACGCAACAGCTCGTCCACCTGTTCGGCGCGCAGCCCCGGCACCGCCCAATCCACCTGCGCCGGCGAGAGTGATCGCGCGAGATCCACCGGCAGTTGCACGGTGACGCCATCCCATTCTTCACCCGGCGCGTAGGCGTAGCGCAACGGCAGCGGTTGTTGCGCGAGGGTCACCGCGTCGGGAAACGCCGTTGCGTCGTAGTCCAACTGCACTTCACCCAGCAGGTCCGCGTCCGCAGCGCAGAGAAATTTCTGGTCGGGGTGTTCGCGCAACAGGCGGTTCAACTCGTCGAGCGAGGAAACGTTTGCGAGGCGCCCCGCATAGAAATCACACAGCGCCTGATCCAAATCGAGCAGCCCGTGGTGGCGAGCCCGGGTTTGCAGGTTTTCAATCTTGGCGCGCACGCCGCGGTTGTGGGCCAGGAAACGGTATTGCGCCGGCAATTCTGGCCGGCCGGCCGGGTCGCCCGCGGATCTCCGGGCGCCGAGATTTTCCCGAATGTCCGCGCGCCAATTCCCCTGCTCTGCCGGACCCCCGCCAGTTTCCTCACGCCGCCGCCGGCCGCCGGGCACCACGTCCTCCTCCACCAGGGCGGAGCGGATGAAAATGGCCGTGGCCTCCTTGGGGTTCAGATTTCCGTAGGCCACTTTGCGGCGCTGCACTTCGAGTCCGTGCAAGGTGATGATTTCCTCGATCAACACGCGTCCGTGGCTGGCGCTCCAGTGCGGATTCTGATGCGTGACCTTGCAGCAATGCGGCGCAAGCTGGTGAATCCACTCCGGCTCGATGCCGGCCACGGTCCGGGCAAACAATTGTGACGTTTCCACGATTTCGCCGGCCACAATCCACTCCGGTTGGCCCGCCTTGGCCGCTGGCGATGGCATGGGTGGCTTGGGGCCGCGGCCTTTGACGGATTTCTCGGCGCGCTCGTAAAGCGCCGACCCGGGAAACATTGTCACCAACCGGTTCCCGGCGGCTTTGTAGGCATTGCGGTCCTCACGGCGCGCGACGTGGCCGATGAGCCCGGCCAGAATTGAACGATGAATCGCCTCGTAGGCGGCATTGCTCTCATTCAGCTTGAGCGTGCCCAGGTCGGCGAGCGCATCGTGCAGTTGCGCGTGCAAGTCCTGCCACTCGCGCAGCCGGACATAGGAAAGAAAGTGCTGCCGGCAGAATTTTCGCCGCTGAGTTTGCGTCCGCAACTGCTTCCACTGGTCGTGCACGGCGTTCCAAATGTTGAGCAGCGTCAGAAAATCCGAACGCGGATCTGCAAATTGCTTGTGGGCGGCGGCCGCGGCTTCCTTCTGATCGAGCGGCCGCTCGCGCGGGTCCTGGATGCTCAGGCCGGCGGCGATGATGAGCAGTTCCCGGGTCGCGTGCTCGCGTTGCGATTGCCACAACATGCGTCCCAGCGTCGGGTCGATCGGCAACCGCGCCAGATCGCGTCCCAGCAGCGTAAGTTCGCGCTGTTCATCCAAGGCGCCCAGCTCCTGCAACAAGGCGTAACCGCCCGCCACGGCCGCGGGCGTCGGCGGCTGGATGAAGGGAAACGTCTCGATGTTCCCGAGCCGGAACGCCTTCATGCGCAGGATGACTTCCGCCAGGTTGGCGCGCTGAATCTCCGGCGGCGTGAAGGCCGGACGCGTGTAAAAATCCTCCTCGGCGTAAAGCCGGATGCACGTGCCGTCCTGCACCCGGCCCGCGCGTCCTTTGCGCTGATTTGCGCTGCTTTGCGAAACGGGCTCGATCGGCAGACGCCGGGTGCGCGTGCGCGGGTTGTAGCGGCTAAGGCGCGCCAGCCCGGCATCAATGATGAACCGAATGCCGGGAATCGTCAGCGAAGTTTCGGCGATGTTGGTGGCGACCACGATCTTGCGCCGTTCACTCGGGGCGAAGACACGCTGCTGCTCGCCAGCACTGAGCCGGCCAAAGAGCGGAATGATTTCCGCCTCGCGCGCCAGGCGTCCGGCCAGCTGATCGCTCGTTTCGCGAATGTCCCGCTCGCCCGGCATGAAGATGAGCGCGTCGCCAAAATTCGTCTCGTAAAACACCTGTTCGGTGGCCGCCACCGCCGCGTCCACGTAGTTCGTTTCGCCGCGCTCCTCGGCGGCCGCATCGAGCGGCCGGTAAAGCACGTCCACCGGATACAGCCGCCCGGATACCTCAATAACGGGAGCGTCATTGAAGTGCCGCGCAAATGCCTGCGTGTCGATGGTGGCGGAGGTGACGATGAGTTTGAGGTCCCCGCGGCGCGCCAGCAGGCCCTTGAGGTGGCCCAGGAGAAAATCGATGTTCAAGCTGCGTTCGTGGGCTTCATCAATGATGATGGCTTCGTAATCGGAAAGTTCCGGATCGCCCTGCGCTTCGGCGAGGAGAATCCCGTCCGTCATCAGCTTGATATACGTCTCCGGGCTGGAACGGTCGTCGAAGCGGATCTTGCAGCCGACCTGCCGGCCCCAGGTCACGTTCAACTCCTCCGCCAGGCGCCGGGAAATGGACAATGCCGCCACGCGGCGGGGCTGGGTGCAGCCAATCTTCGCCGCCACGCCCAGCCCGGCTTCCAGACACATCTTGGGCAGCTGCGTCGTCTTGCCGGAGCCGGTCTCGCCGGCGACGACCACCACCTGGCTTGAACGGATGGCCGCCACGATTTCATCTTTCCGGGCCATGATGGGCAGCTCCGGCGGATACGTGACGGGCGGCCGCAGCTGCCCGCGTTGTTCCCGCAGTGCCACCGAAGCCCGGGCCTGTTCCAGCAACCTTTCGAGGACGGCGTCATGCTTGTCGGGGTGCAACCGGTCGCGCACCAGCCGATTGGCCCGCAAGCCCAGGCGCACCCAGTCGGAGAGCATCGCCTGCGGGAGCAGCTGCCGGAGTTCGTTGAGCCGCGGATCGTTCATGCCGAAAGGCCGTATGAAGCCAAATCCAGGCGGCGGGGGAAATGCGCAAATTGAGGAGCCGCGCCGGCGAAGAACCATTTTTGGCCGCGGGGAAACCGGACGGTGAAAGCCTATTTGCCGAGGTGCAAGTCAATGCCCGGATACAACACCTTCGCACAGTCCGGACAAATACCGTGTGTGAAGTCGGCTTGGGAATGTTCGTGCACGTAAACTTCCACCGCTTCCCAGTGGCCATGTTCGTCACGGATTTTTTTGCAGTTGGCGCAAATCGGCAGCAGGCCGCTCAGCAGCTTCACTTTGGAAACCGCCTCCTGCAGGTTCTCAATCAGCTTCTGCCGTTCCCGTTCCAACCGCCGCCGTTCCGTAATGTTCCGGGCAATGGCCGAGGCACCGATGACGGTGCGCTGCGCATCGCGAATCGGCGAAATGGTGAGCGAAACGTCAATCAGCGTGCCGTCCTTGCATTGGCGGACGGTTTCCAGGCGTTTAATTGGCTCGCCGCGCCGCAGTTGTTCCATGATCTTTGCCAGTTCACCGCGCCGGTCTGCCGGGATGATGCAGGCGATGTTTTTGCCGATCATTTCCTCCGCCGCGTAACCGTAAATCCGCGCCGCCGCGGGATTCCAGCTCAGCACGGTGCCGTGCAAATCCTTGCTGAAGATGGCGTCGTCCGAGCTTTCCACAATGGCCGCCAGGTGCGCCGCCAGTTGGGCGGCCCGCCGCGCCTGTTTGCGTCCGTCGGCCGCGATGAGTTCGCGCTCCACCACGCCGGTCAGCCGTTCCAGATTGGATTTTGAAACAAACGCCTGCGCGCCGGACCGGATGAGTTCCGCCGCCTTTTCGTCGCCAATTTCGCCCGAGATGCAGACGAACGGAACCTCCGGGCGGCAGCGTTGGCAAATCTCCAGCGCGTCCTGGCCGGTGAAATCCGGCATCACGTAATCGCTGAGCACGATGTCCCACGTCCGCGTGGCGAGCGCCTTTTCGAGAGCCCCCGGAGCATCCACGACCAGACTCTCCAATTGGTAGCCGGCACCCGCGAGGAAGCGCTGCACCGCCGCCGCTGCAATGGGCGAATCTTCGATCAAGAGCACTCGCAACACCTTGCCCATAATCCAATCCTCCATGGTTGTTTCACTTGTTTTGGAATGCCCCGTGCGGAGGCTCATCAAGACTCCACCAGGCTTGCTCCCGGCAGCGCAGCCCAGCCCACTTACCCTAACGGTTTCCGGCGGATTTTCAATCACCGGCCCGCACCGCACCGGGGCGCCACCAAATCCGACGCGCCACCACCGACGCAGCTTCAATAGAGCATGGACGTGGCCATCACGGGTCCTTAGATTTTCCCCGTTGTCATGAATTACCGTGCGCCGGCTTTGGTCCGTGTTTCGATGTTTTTGCGTTGCTGCATCAGACTGCTGTTCACGCTGGTCGTGGTGACGGCGGGCGCAGCGACAAATCACGTTTTCCGTCCGGGCGAGGTCTGGCTGGATATGGACGGAAAGCCTATCCAAGCCCACGGCGGGGGCATTCTGGTCCACCAAGACGGGTATTTCTGGTATGGCGAGGACCGCACGCCGGGCGGCAGCGGCGCGGTGGCGTGCTATTCGTCCACCAACCTTTTCGACTGGCATCGGGCGGGCGTGGCATTGTCGCGCTTTGACCTGCCCCGCGTCAACGGCCGCCGCACATTCGTTGAGCGCCCCAAGGTGATTTACAATGCGCCGACCAAAAAATTTGTGATGTGGATGCATCTGGAAGCGGGGCGTTACACCTACGCGCGCGCCGGCATCGCCACCAGTGACACCCCGACAGGGCCGTTCACCTTCCTCCAGGCCATTCGCCCAATCACGAACGATTTCAATTTTGCCGACGCACCCACCGAACAAAAGCAATTCGGCGGCACTTTCCGTGACATGAACGTCTTCGTTGATGACGACGGCGCGGCCTATGTGTTTTATGCCTCCGAAGACAACTGGACCATGTATGTCGTCCGGCTGAACGCCAGTTTTACAGGACCGGCGGAACCGATCGTGGAGGGCAAAACCTGGGCGCGCATTCTGGTGCGCCAGATGCGCGAGGCGCCGGCCCCGTTCAAACACAACGGCCGCTACTACCTTATCACCTCGGCCTGCACCGGATGGCGACCCAACCGGGCCGCGTGGGCCGTGGCCGATCATCTGCTGGGCCCGTGGCAGACCAACGGTAATCCCTGCACCGGCCCCGACGCGGAAACGACTTACGGCAGCCAAAGCACCTTCGTGCTGCCCCTGCCCGGCCAGCCAAACCGGTTCATCTTCATGGCCGACCGCTGGAAGCCCGAAGACCTGAGCGACTCACGTTACGTCTGGCTGCCGCTGACCATTGACACCGCCGGCGCTCCGGTCGTGACCTGGCAAGATCAGTGGAACATTGCCCGCTAAAAGGTCGCAAATGCGCCGTTAGCAACTGTGAGACGGCTTTCCTTCCGGTGGAAATTGGCACGTGAGGCTCTTCCACGGCGCCGGTCGAAACCTGCACCCGAATGGCACAAGGCGCATTGCGCGCCGCCACCCGTGCAGTTACAAGGCCCGACTTTTTATAAAAACTCAGCTGGCATCCCTCGGTCTGATTGCGGTCCTCGCCTGCGCAAGTTGCCGACGCGCTGACCGCGACGCCGATTTGCCGGGATCTTGGCGGGTGTCCGTGGACGGAGTGACGCAGACCTACCAGTTTGCGACCGACCACGCGTTTACCGCCACGCTCGCAAGTTCGAAAGACCTGCGCTATTTCGGGAATTGGGCGATAAACCGCGATGAACTCATCATCAACGTCCGATCCAATTCGTTTTCCCCCACCATCGTGAACCATCGTGAGACGGCCCACATTGCCAGGCTGAGCGCCACCACCCTGGTTCTGAAGGACCGGAATCGGAATGACCAACCGCGGGAGCGCGTCTTCAGAAAGCTGAACTGAAACAAGCGCAGCAACGCCACCCTCACGAGGATGGCGTATCGACCAGGAACGCACGGCGTCATGGCATGTCTTTAGGTAACCCGCCAGTCAGAACCACGCATAACAGTCCCGTAAAAAAATTGAATACGCGCCCCGGGCAAAATGTCATTTTCTAAATGGCCTCAGAGTGTTAACCTGCATGACTTTCGAAATTGCGAATGAAGAAATGGACTTTTCTAATTCTGGTCGTGGCGGTCGGCGCCGGCATTTACGCCTACTCGCACTGGCACAAGCGCAGCGAGCAAGGCGTTGACCAGGCCGTTCTGACAACCGCCACCGCCGGCCCGCGCACCATTACCCTCTCCGTCAAGGCGGCCGGTGACATTGGCCCCGATGACATGGTTTCCGTGCGGCCCGAGATCAACGGTCGCATCTCCCAACTGCCCGTGGACGTCGGGGACGCCGTCAAGAAAGGCGATTTGCTGTGCGCGCTGGACGATCGCGATCTTCAAACGGAGCGCTCCTCACGTTTAACGGACATTGAGGGCGCCAAGCTTCAGCTCGACCAGGCGCAACGGAACTACGAGCGCAACCAGCGCCTTTACGACAGCGGGCTCATTCCGCAGGAGACGTATCAGGATGCCGAAACGACCTACGAACTGGCCAAAAACGCGCTCGAGCGGGCGCAAAAATCCCTGAGCCAGGTCGAGGATCAATTGTCCAAGACGCGTATCGTGGCACCGTTTGACTGCACAGTGCTAACGCGTCCGGTGTCCGTTGGCCAGGCCGTTTCCGGTTCCGGCGGTGTGGGTGGCGGCACGGAGGTCATGACGGTGGCCAATCTCAAGCAGATGGTCATCAAGGCACACCTGAATCAGGCCGACGTCGTGGAGGTGAAGGTGGGCCAGGTGACCGACGTGCAAATCGAGGCTGTGCCGGGCCTGAAATTGAAGGGCACCGTTGAACGTGTCGCCCCGCAGGCCACCATCAAGAACAACATCAAGGGTTTTGAAACCCAGGTGCGCTTGACGGAATTGGATCCGCGGGTGCGTCCAGGCATGACGGCGAACATGACCATTCCCGTGTTGTCGGCGGAAAACGTGCTAACGATTCCGCTGGCAGCCGTGTTCACCGAGGACGGCAACCGCTACGCCTACATCAAGCAGAGCGAGAACCAGTTCATTATGATGCCCATCGACGTTGGCGTTTCGGATTATCAATACGCGCAGGTGTTGAAGGGCGTGGATAATGGCCAGGTCGTTTCGCTGGTGCGCCCCCCACTGGCGAACGTCGTGCGCCCGCCCGAACCCCCTTCGGCGAATGCCACGATCACG
The DNA here is from genome assembly GCA_035765895.1 of Verrucomicrobiia bacterium. Lineage (NCBI taxonomy): Bacteria > Pseudomonadati > Verrucomicrobiota > Verrucomicrobiia > Verrucomicrobiia bacterium. The sequence continues at coordinate 43,189 of DASTWL010000094.1, forward strand.
CCGCCGCAAAAGGTCGCGGAAGTGGCCGCGGCGGAAACGCCCGCCACCACCAACAACACCAAGGCCGCCACGGCAAACCCCTAGCCCCGTTCGCAGCCATGGCGCTCATTGAGCTTCGCAACGTCAGCAAGATCTATGTTCTCGGCGGGGAGGAAATCCGCGCCCTGGACGGCGTGACGATGGATATCGACGGCGGCGAATTCGCCTCCATCATCGGCCCGTCGGGGAGCGGCAAGTCCACGTTGATGCACATCATCGGCTGTCTAGACTCGCCCACGCACGGCACGCTGAAATTGGACGGAACGGAAATCCAGGCGGCCACCGCGAAAGAGCTCGCCCGCATTCGCAATCAAAAAATTGGCTTCGTGTTCCAGTTCTTCAATCTGCTGCCCAAGCTGAACGTGCTGCAAAATATCGAGCTGCCGATGGTTTACAGCGGCCTTTCGACGGCCGAACGCCGCGAGCGCGCCATGAATGCCCTCGCGTTGGTCGGGCTGGAGAACCGCGCCAAGCATCGCCCCATGCAGATTTCCGGCGGCCAGCAACAACGCGTCGCCATTGCGCGGGCGTTGGTGAACAATCCCAGGATCATCTTTGCGGACGAGCCCACGGGCAATCTTGACACGCACACCGGCGAGGCGATTCTGGAATTGTTCCGCAAACTCAGCCAGGAAGGCCGCACCATCGTGCTCGTCACGCACGACCCTGAAATCGCGGCGTTGACCCCGCGCCGGATTGAAATTCGCGACGGCAAGATCGCCCCCCAGGTCAATGCCCGGCTCGCCGGCCTCGATCGTCTTTCGCCCGCCCCCGTTGCCGCGTCATGAATCTGCTCAACGCCATTCTGGTCGGTTTCAAGGAAATCTGGGCGCACAAGTTTCGCTCCGTGCTCACGATGCTCGGCATCATTCTGGGCGTCTCCAGCCTCATTGGCATGGCCGCACTGGTCAAGGGCATGGAAAACGGCATGCGCGAGGCGCTCATCGCCGTGGGCGGCGTCGAACGCGTGCGGCTGGAGGACGCGGACATTCCGCCGGATCAACAATACCGCGCCGACCAGGCCGTGGGCATCACGATGAACGACGTCTATGCCCTGCAGAACAACGCCCCGTTGATGCGGCTGATTTCGCCCGAAATGCGCGAACGCAACCTGCTCATGACCCACGCCGGCAAGAGCTACCGGCCCTTCATCTTCATGGGCACGTGGCCCAACGCCCTGGAGATGAATGACCACGAAATCGGCTACGGCCGCATGTTCAACGAGATTGACGACGAAGGGGCGCGGCCCGTGTGCGTGATCGGCACCGGCGCGCGCGATGAATTGTTCGGCTCCCCCGAGGAGGTCGGCCGGGAGATCATTCCGATCGGCCAGACCGTGAACATTCAGGGCCAGGTGTTCACCATCGTGGGCATGTTCAAGCACTACGAAAGCGAACAAGAACGCCGTGCGCGCGAGTATGTGGCCGACCATCCGCAGGCCACGAACATGCTGGCGCGTTTCCGCAACGGCCGTTCGGGCTGGGTGTTTCGCATGAAGAACAACACGGTTTACATTCCGCTCAACACCATGTGGCTGCGCTTTCGCGCCTCGGGCGGCTCAAACAACATTCCCGACCCGCGACTTTCCGGCCTGGCCGCCAAGGTGGCCAACGTCAACGAACTGAGTCAGGCCATCGAGCAGGCCAGCAAGGCCCTCCTGCGCGTGCACAACGGGATTGAAGATTTCTCCTTCGACACCCGCGAAGACTGGGCCGAAAACATCACCGCGGCGATCAAGAACGCCCGGCTCAGCGGCGGCATCATTGCGGCCATCAGCCTGATCGTCGGCGGCATCGGCATCATGAACATCATGCTGGCAAGCATCACCGAACGCATCCGCGAGATCGGCATCCGCAAGGCCATCGGCGCCACGTCGGTGGACATTTTCATCCAGATTCTCGTGGAAAGCATCGTCATCGCCATCATCGGCGGAGCCGCCGGGTTGCTGACCTCCCTGGCGCTGGTGAATTTGCTGGGCTACATTTCCCCCACGGATAACACGCCCCAGATCACCGTTTTTGCCTGCATTGTGGCCTTCAGCTTCAGCGTCTGCGTGGGCGTTCTGGCCGGCCTGGTGCCCGCCTTCAAAGCCGCCCGCCTCGATCCGATTCAGGCGCTGCGCTACGAGTAGAACGCGGGCACCGATCAATCAAGGTGGCAATCAAGCCGATCATGAACCGACCGGGCGCGCCTTCGGCAAAGGGGAATTTTCTCTCTGGCGGAATTTAACGAAGGCCGATGATGGTCTTCGTGTCGCCTTGCGGTTCCACGAGCAGCGCCAGGTCTATGAACTGACCTCCGCCCGTCTGATGCGTGTGCACGGCGAGGGTGTTTTGCCCGGGCCGCAACGCCTGCTTCAGCGCGGCGGTCACCTCAAACGCCTCGTAGGCCGTGTTGAACCCGCCGCGTTGCCAGACCCGCTTTCCATTCACGTAAATCTCCGTGGTTTCGTCATGGAAAATCACGAGTGCCGCCGCGTTGATCACCTTGCCTTCCCAATTGAAATGCCGCCGCAACCAGATGTCCGGCGTGCGCCACTCGGTGCGGAACTGACTGATGGTTCCAAACGGTGCCCGGGCTTCGCTCCACCCGCTGTCATCAAACCCGGCATTCTCCCAGCCGGCCCCGGGCGTTGCCGTGGTGAAACGATACGGCCGGCACAGATCACCATCGGGCGCCGCCCCGACGAGCACCTGCCAGTCGTGCGCCCCCGCCGGATTCGGGATGGGTGCCGTCGGCCCGGTGCGTTCATAGGCCGCCTCGCGGGCGGTGATGGCGTGGAGCCGCTTCAAGTCGAACTTCGGCCGCCGATCGTAGTAATACAAACCGTTCCGCTCCTGTTCCACGTCGGTCAGTTGCGTGTAGCAAAAGCCGAACAAATTCGGATTGTCGAGCTGCGCATCGACCAATCCCTGGTAGCGTGTGTAAAACTCTTCCTCGGACTTGGGGCCGCTGCCGTAACTCCAGCCGCCCTCCGTGCTCCAGCCAATACCGCCAAATTCGCTGACCATGAACGGCACACCCAAGTCGCGCGCGGGCGCGCCCACGCCATAGCGGGCAGGCACTGACACGCCACCCGCACCGCCAAAGAAATCCATCCAGCGCTTTTTGAAGCTGGCCGGATCCTGGTTGTAATCGTGATTGTCACGCACTTCCGGATTCCCCAGCGTGTGCCCCCATCCGCTCGTTTCGAGCACCGGCCGCGTCGGGTCGATGGCGCGCGTTTCGTGCCAGACGATGCGCTGGATTTCGCCCGCACTGTCGGGTGTTTCGTTGAAGGGACACCAGCCGACAATCGAGGGATGATTGCCGTCCCGCAGCAGAACCTCGGTCCACTCGTTGAGGTAGTTGGCGTAGTTTTCCGGTTGATAATTGAAACCCCAGTTGGGGAATTCGCCCCAGACCAGGTAACCGAGCTTGTCCGCCCAGTAAAGGTAGCGCGGCTCGAACACCTTCTGGTGCAGGCGCGCGCCGTTGAAGCCGGCGGCAAGCGAACGCTCGATGTCCGCCTTCAATTCATCGTCCGACGGCGCCGTCCAGACGCCGTCGGGATAAAAGCCCTGATCCAAAATCAGCCGCTGGAACACACGCTTGCCGTTGATGAGGATGGCGCGGCCGTCAATGGTCACTTTGCGCAGACCAAAGTAGCTGGCCACCTCGTCCACCTTTTTCCGGCCGTGCGTGAGCGTGAATTTGAGATCATACAGGAAAGGCGCGCCCGGCTCCCAGAGCTTCTTCTGCTTCAGATTCACCACGAGACGATTATCGCGCCACTGGGCCGGACAGGAATCCCGGCCGACGCTCCGGCCGTTGGCAAAGGCCTCCACGTTCAAGGTCAAATCCGGATCGGTGCCGTTGATGTTGGCGGTGACCAGCACACGCGACTTGTCCGGATCGGGGACGACGGAGAAATTTTCGACGTAGGACGAACCCACGCCTTCCAGCCACACGGGCTGCCAGATGCCGGTGGTGCGGGTGTAAACGCAACCTTCGCTGACAGTGTGCGTCTGCTTGCCCGTGGGTTGCCGGCCGCTCGCCGTGTCGTCAAACGCGCGCACGACCACCTCGTTGCGGCCGGGATGCACCAGACCGGTGATTTCAAACGCAAACGACACGTTGCCGCCCACGTGGGTTCCCGCCAGCACGCCGTTCACCCAAACCCACGTCTGGTAATCCACGCCGCCGAAATGCAGCAGCAGGCGCCTGCCCTGCAACGCCGCGGGCACCTCGAAGTCCCGCCGATACCACACATTCTTCATCAAACCGTAGTGCTCCACGCCGCTGAGCTTGCTTTCAGGACAGAACGGAACGGTGATTTTGCCGGCCAGATCCCGGCCCGACGTCAAACCGCGCGCCACGCCATCGCCGGCTTCGTCGATTTCAAACTGCCATTCGCCGTTCAGAGTCATCCAGTCCGGCCGAAACGCATCGGGCCGCGGATGCTCCGGCCGCGGCACCGCCGCCCGGCAGGAGCTGTTCGCGCCGGTTGTCAGTGCCGCCGCGACGGCGACACACGTGATCAAAGTTTGGATTCGCATGCTGATTTCCTCATTTCAAACGCCATTCGAGAATGCCGCCGGAATAACCGGATTGCAGTTCCACCTCCAGCCGGAGGGCCGGGGTCTTGACCGGAGCAAACGAAAGCGTGTTCCAACGATCCTTCGTCAACGGCCCACTCACGGCCTCGGCCACCGGTTTCCAGCCGCCACGGTCCGCGTAATAAACCCGCCATGACTTCGGAACGCGGCACTCGCCCTTGCCGGTGTCGTCAAACCAATACACGTCCACCGCGCTGACCTCCTTGGGCGACGTAAAGTCATACTGCACCCACTCGCGCGTGCCGCGGTGATCCCACCAGGTGAAACGCGGAATGGATTCGTCGCCCGAACGCGCCGGCACCAGGCCGTCCGCCAGCGCCGTCACCGTGTCGCCCGCGTAACAATGCGAGGCGGTGATGTGGTAAGGCGACGGTTTGGGGACCTGGGGCGCCACCCATTGATGCACTTCCGGACCGGTGCCAATGACGGGAAACGCTGAAATCCTCAAGCGCGCGGCGCCCATGGGAATCAACGATACGGTCTCCACGGGCTGCGCCGATGCGACGGGACTGTCTTGCAGCACCGCGCACAACCCGAAGCGATCCACCGTCCATTCCGGGATGCGTTTCGCTTTCACCGT
>DASTWL010000095.1 GCA_035765895.1 Verrucomicrobiia bacterium
GTTCCACGACAGAATGACGATGGCGACGCGGGGCAAGGAGTTGTCCATGGCTCAAGGGCCGCGCCGGGCGGGTGCGTCGAATGCAGTCATGCGTTGTGCCGCGCATCGTAGGGCGTCACCCCGGCGCGGGCAAGTTGAAGCGACCTGATTTGCCCTTTGCGTCAGGGGCGTTTTTTCGGTTTAATCCGGCTCCGCTTTGGCGGCATAACGATGAAACCCCAAGTCGAAATCTATGATACGACCCTGCGCGACGGTTCGCAGGGCGAAGGCGTCAATTTCTCGGTCGCGGACAAGCTCCGCATCGCCGAGAAACTCGACCAATTCGGGGTTCATTATATTGAAGGCGGCTGGCCAGGCTCCAATCCCAAGGACATCGAGTTCTTCGCACAGGCCAAGAAGCGGAAGTTCAAGCACGCGAAGCTCGCGGCGTTTGGTTCCACCCGGAAGAAGGGCGTCGCGGTCGAGCACGACGATCAAGTGCGTCTGCTCATCGAGGCGGGCACGCCCGTTGTGACGATTTACGGCAAGACTTCCATGCTGCACGTGAAGGAGGTCCTGCGCTGCACGCCCGAGGAAAACCTCGCGATGATCGCGGACACGGTGAAGTATCTGAAGGACCACGGAAAATTTGTCGTTTACGACTGCGAACATGCGTTCGACGGCTACAAGCTCGATCCCCAATACGCCCTCGCCACGTGGCACGCCGCGGAAAAGGCGGGCGCGGATTTCGTCGTGCTCTGCGACACGAACGGCGGCTGTCTGCCGGGCGAGGTGGCGGCCATCACCAAGTTCGCCGTCGGCCAGTTGAATTGCCGGGTCGGCATCCATACGCACGATGACATCGGCATGGGCGTCGCCAACGCGATTGCCGCGCTCGAAGCCGGCGCGTGTCACGTGCAAGGCACCGTGAACGGCTACGGCGAGCGCACGGGCAATTGCAACCTCACCAGCGTCATTCCGTGCGTGGCGTTGAAGATGAAGAAGACCTGCGTGCCCGCCAAGTCGCTGCCGAAGTTGAAGGAGCTTTCCATGTTCGTGGACGAGGTCGCGAACATCCGGCACAACCCGCGTCTGCCGTGGGTCGGCTCCGCCGCGTTCGCGCACAAGGGCGGCACCCACGTCAACGCCGTCCAGAAGCTCGCAGCCAGCTATGAGCACATCAACCCCGAGCTGGTCGGCAATGCGCGCAACATTTTGATCAGCGACCTCGCCGGGCGCAGCAACATCGTGATGAAGGCGCAGGATCTCGGCTTCAAACTCCGCAACGACACGCCAGAGTTGAAGCAAATCCTGAATGCCATCAAAGAGCGCGAGCACGCCGGTTACGAATACGAAGCCGCCGAGGCTTCGATGGCCCTGCTCATCCGCGGCATCCTGGAGCACAATCCCGATCTGCTGTTCACCATCGAGACCTATCACGTTTCGATGCGCCGCGACAAAAAGGAATCCATCTGCGAAGCCACGGTGCGCGTCCGCGTCGGCGACAAGATCGCCCACACGGTCGCCGAAGGTGACGGCCCGGTGAACGCCCTCGATGCCGCGTTGCGCCGCGCACTGGTCAGCTTCTTTCCGAAGTTGAAAGCGATCGAACTCACCGACTACAAGGTCCGCATCATCAACGCCGGCACCGGCACGGCGGCGAAGACCCGCGTGTTGATCACGTCCACTGACGGCAAGCGCGAATGGGGCACCGTCGGTGTCAGCGAAAACATCATCGAAGCCTCGTTGGAGGCGCTCGTGGACTCGTTGGAGTTCGCGTTGTTGAAGAAATGAATTCACCGCGGAAGCGCAGAGACGCGGAGGAACCGGAATTAATTCTTTCCTCTCCGCGCTTCCGCGTCTCCGCGGTTTAAAAATATGTCTGAAATTCCGAAAGCCTACGAACCTCAGTCTGTTGAGGACAAATGGTATGACTTCTGGGTGGAGCAAGGCTGCTTCACCGCCGACCCGTCGCGCGTCAGCGACAAGCGCCCGGCGTATTCCATCGTCATCCCGCCGCCGAACGTCACCGGCATGCTCCACATGGGGCATGTGCTCAACAACACCATCCAGGACATCCTTAGCCGCAAGGCACGCATGGACGGCAAGGAAGTCCTCTGGCTCCCCGGCACCGACCACGCCGGCATCGCCACCCAGGTGCAGGTCGAGAAGGCGTTGAAGAAGGAAGAGCACAAGACCAAATACGATCTTGGCCGCGAGGAATTCCTCAAGCGCGTCTGGAAGTGGAAGGAAGAAAAAGGCGGCATCATCATCAACCAGCTCAAGAAACTTGGCGCGAGCTGCGATTGGTCCCGCGAACGCTTCACGATGGACCCGGAGTATTCGCGCTGCGTCCAAAAGGTGTTCGTCGAGCTTTACAAGAAGGGCCTCATCTATCGCGGCAAACGCATGGTGAACTGGTGCCCGGCAACGCAAACGGCGCTCTCCGACGAGGAAGTGGAGATGAAACCGCAGAAGGGTTTCATGTATCACTTCTGCGTTGAAGTGGTGGAAAAGGGCGAAGCAATCACAAAGAACGCGCGGCCCCTCACCCCTTCCCTCTCCCCATCGGATGGGGAGAGGGTGGCCGATAGGCCGGGTGAGGGGAAACCCGGCGGCCCGCAAGTGGACTCCGAAGGCCGCGTTTGGCTCACCATTGCCACCACGCGTCCCGAGACGATTCCCGCCGACACCGCCGTGGCGGTGAATCCGAAGGACCCGCGTTACACGCATCTCATTGGCAAGCACGTGTATCGTGCGTTGCCGCTCGATGTGCCGAAGGAACAGCGCATCATCCCGATCATCGCGGATGAACACGTGGACTTCGAGTTCGGCACCGGCGTGCTCAAGGTGACGCCGGCACACGACAAGGCCGACTTCGAGATCGGCCAGCGTCACAAACTGCCCATCATCGAATCGCTGACCCCGGATGGAAAAATGACTGCCGTGGCCGGCGCTGACTTGGCGGGGCTGGACCGTTTTGTCGCGCGGAAGAAGGCGGCGGAAATCCTGGAAGGCGCGGGCGCACTCGACAAAGCCGAGCCTTACGAGAACAACGTGGGCTTCAGCCAGCGCGCGGATGTGCCCATCGAACCGCGCTTGAGCGAACAATGGTTTTTGAAGTATCCGTCCGTGGAGCAAGCGAGGGCGTGTGTGGAACAGGATGAAGATGGGAGCGCACGCGTCTCGCGTGCCGATTCCGGCGTCTCGCCGGAATCCTCGTCCATCGATTTGAAGTTGGAGGAACAAGCATCGGGCGCGACGCCCGATGCGGCACGCGGGACGCGTGCGCTCCCCAAAATGCGGTTCCATCCGCAGCGCTGGGCGAAAACCTACGACCACTGGCTGACGAACATCCAGGACTGGTGCATCAGCCGCCAGCTCTGGTGGGGGCATCAGATCCCGGTGTGGAGTCGGCGTTATTCAAAGCAAGAAATCGCAGACGATCCAAAGCTGGGACATTTGATGCGCTCCGTTGATGATGTCTCTTCCAAACTCGATGCGATTCGCAAAAAGTTTGGAACACAACTTGGAACAGACAAAAAGTCTGATTCACGTCGTTTGATCGAAGACACATTGGCTGAAAGCGCTGACGCGATTTATTGGTGGCACAATCTTTCAGAGGATGAAAATTGGATTGAAGTTGAAGCCGTTACTTATTCCGAAACAGCGGCAAAATATTTGGAAGGTCGCGGCTTCACCCAAGATCCCGACGTGCTCGACACATGGTTCAGTTCCTGGCTCTGGCCGTTTGCCACGATGGGCTGGCCGGAGAACACCGAGACGTTGAAGAAGTTTTATCCGACCACGGACCTCGTCACCGGGCCGGACATCATCTTCTTCTGGGTCGCCCGCATGATCATGGCGGGCTACGAATACATGGGCGACCTGCCGTTCAAGAACGTCTATTTCACCGGCATCATCCGCGACAAGCAGGGCCGCAAGATGTCGAAGACGCTTGGCAACTCTCCCGACCCGCTAGAACTCATCGCGAAATATGGCGCCGACGCCCTCCGCTTCGGCACGATGCGCAGCGCGCCGCTGGGCCAGGACGTGCTCTTCGACGAGAAGGACGTCGAGCTCGGCCGCAACTTCTGCAATAAGCTCTGGAACGCCTGCCGCTTCCGCCAGATGCAATCAAGTGCGGAGTGCGGAACGCGGAGTGCGGAATTTGAAGGCGAGATCAATCCGTCGCTGCTCACCTCGGACGACAAGTGGATTCTCCTCCGCCTTGACCAGGCCATCCGCGAAGTCAGCGAGGCGTTGACCACCTACAACTTCGCCACCGCCGTGCAGGCGCTCTACCGTTTCTTCTGGAGCGAGTATTGCGACTGGTATGTCGAAGCGTCTAAAGCTGCCTTCGGGAAACCCACCCCTACCCCCTCCCAGGAGGGGAACTCCGAACTCACGTCCGAACGTCAGCTCCCCTCCTCCGGAGGGGCTGGGGGTGGGTCCGCGCTCGCCGCCAACAAGCTCGCCGTGATCGACTTCGTCCTCGGCAACACGCTGCGGCTGTTCCATCCGTTCCTGCCGTTCATCACGGAGGAACTCTGGCATGGCATGGGATTCAGCAAGGACCTGCCGGAAAATCAGGGCGGCAAGACCATCATGTTCGCACCGTGGCCCAAGCCGCTCAGCGCCGAGGAGAAGGAACACTTCGGCCTCGACGACGCGGCGGACAAGGTCGCCACCGCCAAATACGAGCTGGTCGGACTCGGCCGCAACCTGCGTCGCGAATTGAAGCTCGACCCGGCCAAGAAGCTGAAGTTCATGCTCAAACCGGCCGGCGAACTCGCCTCCGCCGAAGTGGAAGTGCTCAAGATCCTCCTGAACGCCGAAGCCGTCGAAGTCGTGGCGAAGGATTGGGCGCCGCCGAAAGGCACGCCGAGCGCCGCGAATCTGTTGGGCGAAATCTTCCTGCCGCTCGCCGGCCTGGTGGACTTCGCTGCCGAGCGCGTCCGTCTCGGGAAGGAACTGGAGAAGGTGCGCGCTGAAATCACGAAGGTTGAGGACAAACTCAACAACCCGAACTTCGCCCAAAAGGTTCCGGCGAAGGTGCTCGATGAGCACAAGCAACGGCTTGCCGACTGGCAGGCCAAGCACAACCAGATTGAAAAGTCGCTGGCGGATTTGCCGGAGTGAATGAACTGCGGGCCCGTCGCCTGCGGCCCGGTTCAAGGCACCTGCCAGGTTCGATAGAACGACTTGGCCACACCCGGGGCTGGTCGATTCGTGAATTCCACGGTGCTGGTAACCGGCACATTCGTCCACACCGGCGTCCACGTCGCCAAATCGGCGGACGCGGCCACGATGTTGGTTCTGCCCGGGGTCAGATTGGTGATGGTGAAGCGAAACGCACCGTCGCCGAGCCATGCCGGGTCCACGAGTTGTGCCGCTGCCAGCGGTGCAGGAAGCGGAACGGGAGCGGTGATAACGCAACGGAACCCCAGATCATACGCCGCCCCGTCCGCGCCGGAATAGGGGAAGTAAGTCCGATTGGCGCAACGCGCGAAGGAGGCATCCGTCTGCCAGGAGCCGCCGCGCAACACGCGGTTCGTGGCGCCTCCCGCCGGACCGCGCGGATCGGGCGCAACGGCGCCGGGGTTGTCATACCAAGAGCCATCGTAGGCGTCCCAACACCATTCCCAGACGTTGCCGGCCAGGTCGAAAAGCCCGTAGGCATTGGCGGCAAACGCTCCCACTGGACTGGTGTAAGGCGCGTCGCCCGTGCCGTAAACCGGGTCAAACCCGTTCGTCCCGCTCGTGTCGTAACTGTAAAACGTGCTGGCAAAATAATTCGCATCGGCCGGCGAAATGGTGTTTCCCCACGGGAAACGCAATCCGGCCGCACCGCCGCGCGCCGCCTTTTCCCATTCGGCCTCGGTCGGCAGCCGGTAACCGCTGGCCTTCCAGTCCACGCAATCGTTGGCGAGGTCGATTTGCCCCGTGCGATAAGGCGCGTCGAACGAGGCATTCGTAAAGTAGGCGCAGCCGCGTCCCTCCATTTCCGAACGCGCGTTGCACCATTTCACGGCGTCATACCAGTCGAGCGTCTGCACCGGATGATTGGCGGCGCGACCGCTCCCCGCATGATCGAAGCTGTAACCATGCGCGATGGCCCAGAGATAAACGTCGTCCCACAAGTTTCGGGTCACTTCATAACGCTCCATGTAGAATGCCGCTACGCTCACGTCATGAACGGGCCGCTCGCCGCCGAATCCTTCGGCAAAGGTGTCGCCCATCGCAAAGCGGCCCGCAGGGATCAACGCCATGTTCGTGCCGGGCACCTGCACGGCGCGATAGAACCGCGGACCATCGGCGGGCGGATTCGTGTCCGTCACCGACGCCACCGCATCAAGCTGGCAAAAACCGAGGTTGAACCAGCGGACGGTCACGGCAAGATTGTCGCTCCACTGCACCTGGCAGGCAGTCCCGGGCGGCGCGGTGACGGTCAATACGGGAGTTGGATCCAAGTGCAGACTCAACTGAATTTGGGCGAACCCGACTGTGGGGAGCGCAACCACGCAACAACCTGCGGCCCGGATAAAGCGGAATGGAAACAGCTTGTTCATGACCCTCTGATTGCGGTCATCCTGATGGGCCCAACCGAGCCGGTCAAACTCCGTTTGACAATGATTCCCCCCGACCGGAAAGCTGCCCCACGACGTGGCCAGTTGCTGGTTCCAAACGCCCGGCCCCATCGCGACATCCCACGGCACCGCCCGAACATTGCTCGCCTCGGAAGGAGAATTCCGCCAGACTACGCCGCACATGAACAAGGCTGAGCAAAATGCCGCCCTGCGCTGCGCCGTTGCCGCCGCTCGCGCAGCCGGCGCGCTGATGCGCCGCAACCTGACGGCGACGAAGACGGTCAACCTCCGCGCCACCCACGACATCAAGCTCGAGCTGGACGTGCGCTGCCAGAGGCTGATCGAACGCCGGCTGTCCCGGGATTTTCCCGCCATTGCAGTGCTCGGCGAGGAAGGTGAATCGGGCCTGGCCGACGCGCCGGCACGCTGGGTGATTGATCCCATAGACGGCACCGTGAATTTCGCCTACGGCATTCCCCACGCGTGCGTCTGCATTGCCCTCCAGGTGCGCAGCCGTTCCCGAACGGCGCAGATGGACGGCGGCTACGAAACCATCGTCGGCGTGGTTTACGATCCGTTCATGGATGAACTCTGGAGCGCGACGGCCGGCGACGTGGCGCGCTTGAACGGCAAACCCATCCGCGTCAGCACACGCGCCCGGCTGAGCGACGCCATTAGCGCGATGGGCTACGGCAAAAATGAAAAGACGATGGCCATTGCCCTGAAATTGTTCCGCAACCTGTCACGCCGCTCCCGCAAGGTGCGCAACATGGGTGCGGCCGGGCTGGCGCTGGCCTACGTGGCGACCGGACGATTCGACGCCTACATCGAGCGGGGCATCAGCATTTGGGACATTGCGGCCGGCGGCTTCATTGTGGAACGGGCGGGCGGTGAATTCTGGCGCGAGCGCCTGCGCGATGGCAGCGGTTACCGGATGATTGCCAGCAACGGCAGGTTGCGGAGGCAGATTGAATCACTGCACGAAACCCGCCGCGCCTAGGAACGCGGCCGCTGGAAGTGCTGTCTCAGTTTGGCCAGGGCCTGGCCGCGATGGCTGAGGCGGTTTTTCTCCGCGCGCGGCAGCAGCGCAAAGGACTTTTCGAGACCGACGGGATAAAACAACGGATCGTAGCCGAAGCCGTCCCCGCCGCGCGGTTCAAAGCCAATTACGCCTTCACAAACCCCCTCGAACACATGGGTGCTCAGTTCAAATTCGTCGGCCAGACAAACCGGTGAGGCGCTGTCCACCGTGCCGGCCAGCACCGGCGTGAGCGCAAGCACACAGCGAAACCGGGCGGTGCGCCGCGGCCCGGGCACGTCCCCCAGCAGCCGCAACAACTTGGCGTTGTTTTCCGAATCCTTGGAGTTTCCCGGCGCCCCGGTGTCGAGCGCCGCAAAGCGGGCCGAATGCACGCCGGGAGCGCCGTTCAATGCATCCACCTCCAAACCGGAATCGTCGGCCAGCACATGCCAGGCGGCCGCCGCCTCCCTGCCCATCGTCTCACGATTGATGGACAGCCAGCGCGCGATCTCGATGGCCTTCTTGCGCGCGTTGCCCTCGAACGTGGCCGCGTCTTCGACCACGTGGGGTGAGCCAACATAATCGGCCAGTGTGGAATACTGGAAGGCGTTGCCAAGAATGGCACGAATCTCTCCGATCTTGTGCGTGTTGCGGGTGGCGATGACCAGTTGCTTCATCGGGGGCAACATGCCAGCGCCGCCGCGACTTGGCGAGGCCAAGTCGCGCCGTCAAGGCCAGTCCTGGCGGACGCGGTAGAACCGTCGCTCATCCGTCCCCACGACGTTGGTGAAGGAGATGACCGGTGCGGCATTGGCATTGGTCGCAAACGCCGACCACGAGAGCAGGTTCGTGGAAAACTCCGCAATGTAAGCCTGCCCCGCGGTCGCATTGACGTCGAAGTGAAAGCTCCCGGCGGCAGCACCGGGATTCACGATCGTTGCGCTCGTCAGCACCTGAATGGTCACGGGCGCGGACGTCGTTGCCAGTCCCAGGTCATCCACGGCCTGCGCGGTAAATGTATAATTGCCGGCACCGAGGTTGCTGGCCGTGGTTTGATACGGGGCCGCCGCGACATCTGCAAGCGAGGTGGTCCCGCTGAAGAATTGCACGCTGGCCACACTGCCATCCGCGTCGCTGGCCGAAGCCTGCAACAGCACGTTGGCCGGCGCGAGGAACTTTGCCCCGGGCGCGGGGTTGGTAATGCTGACGAGCGGCGCCGTATTGGCACCGTTGGTGATGGTCAGCGTGCCGGTCATGCCGAGAAAGCAATGCGGCACGCAAAAATAGGGATACACACCCGTGTTCAGGTTCGTGAAGGTGAATTTGAACGTCCCCCCACCGGCAATGTTGCCGCTGCTCCACAAACCATCCGGCGAACAACTGCTGCCGCTGGTGGACGTGTGCGTGATGCCGCTGACATTCGTCCAGATCACCGTGTCTCCTTTCGCGATGGCCAGCGTGGCGGGAACGAAAGTCAGGCTGCCGGTCATTTGCACGACATGTGTGGCAGCCAGAAGCGCCGGGGCAACAAGGAACAGCCCTGTAACGGTCAGACAACGAAGGGACAGATGAATCACTTTTTTCATGGTTTGATGGGTTTCAGTTTCACGGAACAGGAATGGTCGCACTCGCAAACAAGGCGTGCGCGCGGTAGTCGTTCAGCCCGCCAAAGCTGGGCTCGTGGTATTGAAAAAATCCGTAGCCCAAGGTGGTGGTCACCCCATCCTTGAAGCGGTGCACCAGCGAAACCTGAACGGCATGCCGGTCATAAACGATGCCCGCCGGAAGGCCGCTCGCGGCGTTGTTTTGGCCGTAGTCCGATTGGGTGAACGCGTAACTTCCCCGCAAATCCGTCGCCGGGCTGAGCGCAAAGGTGGCGCTGGTCAGGACGCTGTAAACGTTGCCCTGCCACGGCGCCAGATAGCCCGCGCCGTTGCTGGCCGTGCGCGTGAGCGAATCCGAAAAGGAAAAGGTGCCGGAAAAGAAAAGCCGGCGAAACGGTGTCAACACGGCATTCAGGCTGTAAACCCGCGATTCAAAATTGGCGGCGTCGATGGCCCCGCCGGGCGAGGAACCAGGCACCGGACCGGTGGCGCTGTTGAAGTCGGATTGCACCCACTTGAAGGTGAATGCGGTCCGCAACCACGCGTTCGCCCGCCACGTGACCCGCGCGTCCACCTGATTGTCCACAATGTCGCGCCAAAGAATGAAACCCGGATAGAGATGACCGCTCGGGTTGAAGGGTTCCACGTGCGTGTAGTCAGTGCGCCGGTCACGCCGGCGGTAATCCGCGCCGAAGGAAACGCTGGACCACGGTGACGTGTTGAAGCCGGTGCGATATTCGGACGTTTGAATGTCCGCATCCGTGTCGAGGGCGAACGCTTCCGAACCGTCAGGACGCTCATCAAACCGCGCCAGGCTCTCCTGCCGCAACCGCAGCTCGCCGGAGAGGATGGTGAACGGGATTACCGTGTAACGCAGCAGCACATTTTCGCGTGCGCTGGCCGTGTCCAAATCCCCCGTCACCGCCGAGGGATCCGAGAACAGGATGGGGATGCTTGGATCACCGATGCGCAAGTCCTCCTGCCCAACGGTTTTTTGTCGCACCCACTCCCCCTGCCCGCCCATCGACAGGCTCAATCCCGCCCATGGTCCGGCGAGTCCGGCCACACTCGTGGCGTGCGTTTCCCGCATCATCATGAGGCGGTCCGCCTGCCATTGCAGACCGCCGGTGAACTGGCCATTGCCGGCGAGCGTGCTTTGATCCAGCGTGCCGTCGCCCTCAAGACGCGCATACAAATAGCCGCCCGAAACGGACAGCCAGTCAGCCAGTTGTTTGTTCACCCGGAAGGTGTTCGCCCCGCTGACGTGATGATACGTCTCCCGCACGACCACGAGCGTGTCCGGGCCCGGGCCAAACGTGTCCGCCGCCGCATTCTGCCGTCGAGTGGAAAGATCATAAAATTCCACCACCCCATGGTCCGCCAGTTCCCAGCCGCGCAATTCGTGGCTGGCATCCAGTTTGAGAAGATGCGCGTGTTCGTCGAGGTGCTCGAAAGCGGGGTAAACGGACTTCGCATCCGTGTTGGGATCAAACGGCGGCAATGTGCCCGCCGGTCCCCATTGCAATGTCGATTTATCGCCCTCACGAAACTGATACTCGTAGCCCAAAACCAGCCGCGGATAATGAGGCAGTGTCAAGCCGGCCTCAAACCACGCCCGGCCGACATCCAGATGCAGATCACGGTGGAGCGCAAAGGCGTTGGTCGGCAGTGTCGGGGCAAAGCCGCCCGTGTCGTTGTAAAATTCGCGCCACGATTCAAAGCCAGCATGAACGAAGCCGACGTCGTTCTTTACCAAACGGAGCGCCAGGCGGTAATTCTCGTCCCCGGCCAGCGCCCGGCCTTCAACACTTGCGGCCGTGTCGGGGCTGACCTGCTCATGCAACTCAAAATGCTCCAGCCCGCCGGCCCACCCGTCATTGATGCCTTCGATCTCTCGAAACTGGCTCCGGTTGCCATGCACCGAAATCCAGCGCAGCGTTGGCGTGATTGAAAGCGACAGCTTGGACGGCGCGTTCGTGGACCAATGCGCGCCTTGATCAATCCAGGCCCGCAGCAGCCGGATTTGCGCAACCGTCAGCGGCTTGTCCCTGTCGCCCGGTGGCATCTGCGTGTCCGGATCCAGCCCGGCGACGTAATGAATCAACCGGCTCCGCGCACTGTCGCCCGGCACAATGTCGTTTGTGTTGTCATCACCGCCCTTCAACGCGGACTCCCGGTTGTCGAGGCGAAACCGGCTCTTCGCCTTGTTGGGGCCGTGACAACGAAAGCATGACTGCTCGAAAATCGGCCGGACGTCCCGGTCATAATCCACCGTCACGCCGGCGGGCGGCGGCAGCTTGGCCACATCCACTTCGGCAGCCATCAGCCGGACGCCGGTGTGGGCGGCCAGAAAACTCAACACCAGCCGTGGCCAGCATTGGCCGAAGCCAGCCGCCAGCCGCTTCACCCCGCCTCCGTTCAACAGGTTGTGGTTAGTTGGCATGTTCGATCTGGTGTCGCTTCAGTATTGCAATCGAGGATCGACGTTGGAGCCATGCACCGCGGTATGGCAGCCTGCCGTCCAGCAGGTCGCCCGGCTCAAAAATGCCGTGTGATCCACGGCACCAATCATGACCACGCCCGTGCCGCCGGCGACGCCCTGATTCTGCGCATGACAGCGCAGACAGAGGTTGGCGTCGGCCTGGACCAGCAGCTTGCGATTTACAGAACCGTGGGGATTGTGGCACGTGGTGCAGCCCTCCCGCATGGCCTCGTGTTCGAAGACGAAGGGCCGCGTTTGTTCGCGATGGCAGGCGGCGCACGTTTCATTCTCGCGTGCCATGGCAAGCCCGCCGGACGATTTGAATATGTCCATCCCGTGCGGGTCATGACACTGCACGCAGTTCATCTGCCCGCTGGCGACCGGATGATGATGCGCCAGGCTGAACTCGCCCCGCGTTTCCAAATGGCAGGCAAAGCAGGCCGACGGATCCCGCCCCGGATTGATGATGAACTTGCCCCGCCCGCCGCCCGCCGCGACGTGAAGGCTGCCCGGACCGTGACACGATTCGCAGCCGGAAACGCGTCCGCCCGGCGCATCGGCAAAATGCGCGCGGGCGTGCGGACTGGCTGGAAAACGGCGCACATATTGCGCGTGGCAGTCGGCGCAGGCACGGCTGCCGACATACGTGGCTCCGGGAATGGTCGGCAAAAGTTCCACGGTCGCCGGCACCGAGGAGCAGGAGTTCAACAGCGCCGACAGCACGAGTGCCACCAACGTCGCCGTCAAAGCGGCCGCCAGACCGGTTGCGCCTGCCATCAAGCAGTTTTTCATCACGCGACTCGTGTATTTTTTTGTGTGCTGAGAATGGCCAGCCCGGCCGCCCGGGATTGCTCCCGGATCGCCATGCGCGGGTGCCAGCTTTCTTCGGTCCATGGCCAGACGGGCACCCGGTGTCGGGTGGCCCGGCGGCCCGGCGGGCGCACGGATGCCACCTGAATTCGCCCGCTTTTTTGCCGGCACGACGGGATCCATCTCGGCTTCACGTTCCTTACGAGGGGCCAGTGGGAAGTTTGTTCCCGAGAATTCCGCTCGAATTCACGGGCGGCCCCGCGCAGAGTGAGGCACGCAACCATCCGTCCCCGGGAACATTTTGGCGGCTTGTTGCTCCTACACATGCGACATGGCGGCGGAGCTTGAATTTGAAGCCCTGGTGGCCCGGTTTTACGAGCCACTCTACCGGTTCGCGTTCAGCCTGTGCCGCGACGAGGCCGACGCATGCGATTTGACGCAACAGACCTTCTACGTGTGGGCCAGCAAGGGGCACCAATTACGCGACCGGGGCAAGGTCAAGACCTGGTTGTTTACCACGCTGCACCGGCTGTTTCTGGAGACGCGCCGCCGTGCCACGCTGCATCCGCACGAAGAACTGGATGCCGCCGACGAATCACTTGCCGCACCGGCCCCCGAACTCGCCAATCAACTCGACGCCCCGCAGGTCTTGCAGGCACTGGCCCGCGTGGATGCCGTTTACCAAGCGCCGGTGGCACTGTTTTATCTGGAAGATTACGCCTACAAGGAAATCGCCGCCATTCTCGACGTGCCCATGGGAACCGTAAAATCGCGCATCGCCCGGGGAATCGCGCAATTGCAAAAGCTCCTGAACGATGACCCCACCCCAACGCATTCAAACGGAGGGCTGAACCCATGACTCGCGACGACGCCAAGCGCATTCTCGCCAGCCACCGGCCCTGGGCCGAGGAGCCGGCCGACTCGGAAACGAACGCGGCCCTCGAACTCGTCCGCCAGGATGCGGACCTGTCCCGCTGGTTTGCGCGGCATTGTGCCCGTCAGGATCAAATTCGCGAAAGCCTGCTGCGCGTGAAGCCGCCCGCCGCCCTCCTGGAGCAGATTCTTTCCGAGCGCCCGGCGCCTGCCCCAGCAGGACGAAAAATGCCAGCCTTGATCACCGCGGCGTTTTTGCTCCTCATGCTGGGCGGCGCCGGCTTCTGGCTCACGCAGCGCACCGGAACGAACGATGAATTGAGCTACACGAATTACCGCAGCCGGATGGTGCGGAAGGCGCTGCGGATTTACGGCATGGATCTGGAGACAAACAGCCCGACGGTGATCCGCGCCTACCTGGCCGAGCACGGTGCGCGGGCCGATTATCAACTGCCGCCACGGCTCGCGGCCGCGGCCAGCGCCGGGTGTGGCGTGCTCAAATGGCAGGGCCATCCGGTGACAATGGTTTGTTTCAAATCCGGCCGGCCACTGAAACCCACCGAAAAGGCGGATCTGTTTCTCTTCGTCATCAACCGGCAGGCGGCATCGGACATTCCAGCCAGTGGCGAACCACAATGGCAGCAGGTGAACAAATTGATGACCGCGAGCTGGAGTGCCGGCGACAATGTTTACCTGCTGGCCGCGCCGGGTGATGAAGCTTTTCTCGCGCAGTTTCTCTGAGTGCTGACGGAATAAACTCAATACCCGCTGCGGGGCACTGAATCGCTGTCCACGCTCATGTGATCCGTGATCCACTTGAAGTCGGCTGACTGGGTGCGGGAGACGTAGAACGGCAGCGCCGCCCCATCCGGTTTGGCCGGGGCCTTGGTGCTGTCCACCACCCAGCGGCGCAACTGGCTGTGACCGTCGGCAAAGGAGAACGAGGCCGCCCCGTCGTGATACGAGGCCGGCAGATCCACCCATTCCTGGTAGGAGGCACGGTTCAAAAAATAGCCGTCGTTGATGCTGTCCGGATGTTCGTCCAGAAAGACGAAGATTTCCGCCGGATGCGGAATGGAGGTGATCCGGAAAAACTGCACATAGCCCGGATTGTTGACGTTGGAGCCCATGCGCGACAATTCCCCGGCATCCCCCACCATGGCATTCATTGAGTAACTGCGGATGCGCGCTGTCCAGCCCGCCTGCCTTTGGATCGCGCTCAGCACGTGATCGGACGGACATCGGTAAATGTTCACTGACCGGTTGCCGTAAGGTCCCAAGCTGGCCTCGGTGATGGTGGCCGTGTTGGTGTTGTCCGGGTCCAGCTCCCACGTCATGATGTTGTTGACCCAGTTCAAATTGGTCCGCTGGGCCACGGTGGACCGCGAAGCGTCACCGCCGAGGTTATACGGCAGGCGGCCCTCGTGATCATCCGCGTAAAGCGTCCAAGCCAGCCCAAGCTGGCGGGTGTTGCTGAGACAGCCGACGGCTTGGGCGCGGTTTTTGGCGCGGTTGAGGGCCGGCAACAACAGGGCCGACAAAATGCCGATCATCGCGATGACGACCAACAATTCCACCAAAGTGAAGGCGGGCCCACCGGAAAGGAAACGTCTCGCACCGCCGCGCTGAAGGACTGGTTTCATCTGTGGCGAAACTCAACTCAGGTTATGTCATTGGGCTCTCCAATAGATTGGATAAAATCCGCCCAAAGTCAAAATGGAGTTTTGCCCGGCCACGGGGGAGCCGCCCGGCCGCCAAAGATTTGCCGCGGCCGCGGGAGAATGGCTTTGACAATGGGCGCGACCTCCCTAGATTGATGCCGCCTTTACGGATGGGGTCGTAGCTCAGTTGGTAGAGCACCACAATGGCATTGTGGGGGTCAGGAGTTCGAATCTCCTCGGCTCCACCATCTTTGAAATCAGGCACTTCCCTTCAGGAGACGTCGCGCAACGCGATGGGCTCCAAAAATCCGACCGCGCCAGTTCGTTCCGACGTCCCAAAAGAATCTCTTTGGGGCATTTTCACGGCGGAACGGAAGCCGTATTTCGCCCGCTCACGAAGCGCTCAAGGCAAGACCAATCGGTCAATCACCACGCCCGGATCCACGGCACGAATTTTCAAGGTGTGCCGGCCGGCCACCAGCGCAGGCAACGGCACCTTCGCACGCACGTAATTGTCCTGCACCGCTTCGCTGCGCACGCGCCCGTTTTCGTTTTCGGCACCGCTGGACCCCGGCACCTCAATCATCGCCGGCGCGGCGCCATCCACAGACACGGCCACCCGCAGCTTCATGCCGGGGCACAGACGAAAGGTGGGCAGAAAGTCCACCCAAGCTTCGGCGTCGCCCGTTTTGCCGTCGAAATCAAATTCAAGGGCCGGCGCGGCGGCGTCATCCTCCGGCCAGGACGCGGCCAGGTTCGCGGGCTGCAACGCCATGGCCCTTCCCGATGGACCAAGACCTTCGACGGCGGACCAGCGGGCCGGACCCGTCGCGATTTGACGGTCAGCGGTGGCCGCATCACGCCAGTGCATGCCGGCAGCCGGCGAGTTTCCCTTGGCCACGGCATTGGTCGGCGAAGCGGATTTTTCACCCCAGGGCCAGCGCACCTGGCTGTTCCACGCCATCAGGTTTTTCCCGGTGACGAGGCCGGGCATGATGTAATTCCACTTTCCGCCGGCCAGGTTCGTGTTGTAGTTCCGAACCTGCCGTTCCAGGTCGCCGCGCAGCCGGTTGATTTGTTCCGCGTTGGCCGAAACATTTTCGCCGCGCTGGACATGCCGGTCGGCCAGGAAAATCTGCCCCGTCTCGCCAAGCACCTGGACGGAAAAACCAACCAGTTCGGTGAAAGCATCACGCGCCTCGTGGGGCATGGCATCCGCCAGCACCCGTTCGCGGTCGAGCATTTTTTGATAATCGTCCGCCAGTTGCTTCGCCTCCTCCGGGGTGAGCGACAGCGCCCACTCTCGTTCCATCAGCTCCGGTTTGCGGATGGTGCCCAGCCGGTAAAATTCCATCAACAATTCGGCCATCGGCGCCGCGAATTTTTCCCCGAAATTCGCGACGGCAAAGCCGGTCAGAAACCGGCGTTGCATTCCGAGTGGAAGGCCGTCCGGATGCCACGCCAGGCGCGAGAAATAGTCGATGCCGATTTCCATCGGCTTGAGGTCGCCCACATTGATCACCCAAATGGTGCGGGCGTCGTTTTCCCAAGCCTTGTGCAACTCCTCCCACATGAGAGCAGGCGCCGTGGTGTTGATCCATGTGTAGGAATGTGGACCGCCATAGTAGGACAGGTGCCAGTAAACCCCCGCCCCACCCAATCGCCTCCGCTCGGCGGACGAGCTGAGGCGGCGGAGGTAGCCAAAATTGTCGTCCCCCCACACGAGTGTGACATCATCGGGCACCGGCAAACCCGCATCATAAATCGGCAGCACTTCCTTGTAGGGGACGAAGCACTGGGCCACGGGCCCCCATTTCCGGGTCACATACCGGTCCAACAATTCGCGTTGGTCACGAAAAACCTCGCTCATCAGTTTGATTCGGCCCGGCAGGTCGTTCGGCGGCCGCTCCATGCCAGCATCGTGAATGCCCCGAATTCCGATGGTCCAGACGGCCTCTTCGCTGCCGCGGGCCTTCACGTTGTCCTCCCAGTAGGAATGAATGGCATCGCGATTGAGACTGTAATTCCAAAGGCCGCGCGCCTTTTCATTCCAATGAACGTTGTTGCAGAGCATTGGCTCGCAATGGGACGAGCCGGCCACAATTCCGAACTGGTCCGCCAGCGCAACGTTTTCGGGAACGGAACCGAACTCGGTGCTGCAGGCGTGCATGGCCGGCCACAGATAATTCAGCCGCAGGCGCAACATCAGTTCAAAGACTCGTGCGTAGGTCTTCGGACCAATGTTTTTGAATTCCGGATCAAAGGTCTTTGACGCCCACGGAAACAGGCCCCAGTCCTCGTCATTGATGAAGAAGCCACGATATTTGACATCCGGCGCATCCATTTGCGGCGTCGGAACGCGGATCGCCAGGGCCTCGCGGTGCCGCGGCGGAACGTCCGCCCACCAATACCAGGGTGAAACGCCGATCACTTCAGAAAGGTGCATCAATCCGTAGGCGGTGCCGCGCCGGTCGCTGCCAACAATCACCAGGGCGCGCGCCACGCCCGGAAACGGCTGCTCCACCATTTCCATGCGCGTGGCTTCCCACCGGCCGCGAAGGGTGTCGAGGTCTTTCAGCTTCCCGTCGGCAACCAGCGTTTGGATCAACGGACTTTGGCCCAACGTTCCGGCGATGACCAATTGCGGCGCCGCGGCCGGGGTGTTGGTTACGACGGGACGTTGCCCGGACACGCGCTGGACATCATCCGCCAACAGGTTGGCCGCCAAATGCACGACCGGCTCGTCCTGATCTGCCACCACCAATGCCGCCCGGACCTTGCCGGCCACCAACGTGATGCCATCAGCGCCATCCAAAGGCTTGTCCAATATTTCGCAATTCAGAGCCGCCGCCGCCAGAAGCGGAAGTCCGGCGATGATTCCAAACGCCAGCGCGCGTCGCTCCACCAGCAATCGCGAGGCGGGGCGAAATGCATTTGCATTTCTCAACGTTGGGTCACGCATGGTGGTCGTGTCTATGCGGTTGGCCACATCAGTTCACAACCACGCTGAAATTTCAAGCCCGGTGCTGGTTTCGCGTTCGCCCGGGCCAAACAACCGCGACGACGATTGGGCCGCACCAAAAGAAGGGAAGGGCCGGATGACTCCGGCCCTTCCGGCGTGACTTGCCCACCCCTTCCCCGACTATTGCGATTGAACGCGGAAGAATTGGTTGCCGATTGGATTGGTGATCAGCAATGGCGAGGTCGCAACGTTTGTCGTCCACGGCCCGAGAATGTTCGTGGTCTTCAGCACGGTGGATGCGCTACCGCTTCAAGGGATGGAATTGGATTTCCCCTCCGGCAAGTCAGCCAGCGGGGAGCAAGTCCAGGGACGTTCGGCATCCAGTGCACCGCAACCCAACCCGTCAACGGTCGCTGTCCGCCCGAATCATCCGCACGCCGAAGACGGCGGCAATTTCGCTTCCGTTCGTGGATTGGAATCGGATCGTAACCTTCGACTTGTCCTTCACCACGTCGGCCGGGATCGCGTATTTGACGTCGAAGAAACGCGGGGTGCCGTCCTTGGCGACGACCTGCTCGCCAATTTTTTGTCCATCCGCCAGAATGTCGAACGTGCGTTTGCGCCACTCGTCGCTGTAATAGGTCACCACCACGGCCATCGGATGCGCCGGATCCACCGGCACATCGAAGGAAAACCAGTTGCGTCCGCGCCGCGCCGCGCGGCCCATGATGCGGTCCGGCTCCGACTCCTCCCCTTGTTGATTAAAGTCGCGCTCGGACTGCATCTCGCCCGGCTGCACAAAGGCCACCGTGGCCAGTTCCAGCTTGTGTTGCCGCTCGCGTTCCGCCGCAATCTCGGCCGCCCGTTTCTCCCATTCCGGAGGCGTGAACAAATCCCAATACACCGCGTAGGTGCGCTCGTGCAGCCGGTAGAATGGAATCAAATCCACGTCGCGCTCCCGCCCAACGCCGGCGGTCCGGAAATCGCCGGGCTTGCCCGGGATGGGCTTGATCCAGTCGGACAGATTCGGGTCGCCCGTGACCAGCACGGGCACCACCGACAGGTCATCCCGCCGCGCGCCGCGCCAGTTTTGCGGCCCCAAATCGCCCGCCAGCACCAGCGGACCCCACATCAGCGCGACCCGGCGCGGATTGTCCGGCACCGGCTCGGCGTGCAGGTGCTTGGGCAGCTTGAGCGTGACCACATCGCCATCGCGCCAGCGCCGCGTCAGTTCCACGTAATGATCCGGCGCCGGCAGCGCATCTACATCCTGACCATTGATGGCCACCTTGAACCCGTCGCCTGCCCAGCCTGGCCGCCGCAACGCCAGCGTGAAGTGTTTCGCCGATTTCAGGTGCAACTTCACCGAGACGCTTTCGCCTTCGGGAAAATCCGTCTGCACTTCCAGCTGCGCCTTCATCGCCTGCCAGTCCGCGGTCGAAGGCGTGTAGAAATTGACCCAGAGTTTGTCCCGGCATTCGTAATAGATGCCGTCACCGTGCAACGCGTGACTTTCCATGCCGGTGCCGACGCAGCAGGTGAAGCTTTCAAACATGTCCTGATACTCATGCGTCACGCCGCGCCCCACGGGAACCATGTAGCAGGTCTGTCCGTTCGCCGGGTCAATCGAGGCGAGAATGTGATTGAACAACGCGCGCTCCTCGAAATCCGCGTATTTGACGTCCGGCTCCAGCGCGAACAGGGTCCGCGTCATTTTGAGCATGTTATAAACGTTGCAGGTTTCGGCGGTGCGGCCATCCACGCGGTCGTTCAGCTTGTCCGGTTCGCCGAAATACTCGTCCTTGCCATGGCCGCCCGTCGCGAAGCTGTGATGATCAACCACCTGATCCCAGAAGTATTTCGCCGCCGCACCGTTCGTGGCGTTGCCCGTGTAAATGTAATACACCAAATCGCCGAGCAGCTTCGGCACCTGCGTGTTGCCATGTTTGCCCGCAAGGATGTCCCGGTGCTGCGCGAGCGGATCGACAATCGCGTGGTGCTCAAAATACTGGAATGCCTTCCGCCAGCGCGGATCGCCGGTGTCCGCGTATAGGTCGGCCATGATCTCGTTCATGCCGCCGAATTCGGTGTTGAGCATCTTTTGAATCTGCGCCTCGCTGAGCTGCGACAGGATGCCGTCGGCCCACCCGGCGAACTTGACTTCCACATCGAGCGCGGTGCGGTTGCCCGTCAGGCGATACGCGTCGCGCAAACCGGCGTAGAGCTTGTGCTCCACATACCACGGCGACCACATCCCGTTCAGGTCGAAGCCGCCGGATTGAATCACGCCTTTGGCCAGATCCTCGAAGCGCTGTTTGCCGTCCACCAGCGTCACCTTGCCGTCCTTCCGAACGTCGGCGAGCAGGCCGCCAATATAGCCGTCTCCCTGGGCGTCTTGAATCTCCTTCAACTCGCGCACCATGTAATCGGCGCGCTCTTTGAACCGCGCGTCGCCAGTGGCCGCATACATGTAGCTCACTGCGGACAGATAATGACCCGCGATGTGTCCGGTCAGCTGCCGGCCGGCACCATCCCAGCCGCCGTAACCCGCTTTCGCCTTGGGCTTCAATCCCGCCCGCTCGCGCAGATGATACAGCATCCGGTCGGGCTCCAGCTCCAGCAGGTATTTCGCGTCCAGCTCCTGCGCGTGTTTCAGCGGTCCGCCCGTCAAACGCACGGCCGAAAGCGGCAATGGACAGGCGCGGTAAGGAACGGCGTTGGTGATGACCTGGCTCGGCAGCGGTTTCAGGCCGCAGTTCGCCGGGTCACCCCCGGAGGTTGAACGACAGCCCGACAGAACGAGCAGCGGCGCCGCGGTCAGCGCGGCAATAAATCCAGCAGCAAAGCATTTTGATGACATGGTCGGTGCAGAATGATTCGTCGTCCCAAGTTTATCCTACTTGCCGTTCAGCATCCAGACCATGGATTCTGGCCCGTTCGCGTTCCGGCGATTGCGCCGCCGCGGTTGCGGCTCGCTGTTCCCCGTGCTGGATGACGCGTCGGAAACGGTGGCTCCCGGCGCGTAATTCACCTTGGGCTCGTCCGCCGCATCCGTCGCCACCTGGCCGAGGCGGTTCAGCCGTGCGAAGTTCGGAATCGCGGTCATCGGCTTGCCGTTGGCCCATTTTCCTTCCAGCACCATTACGCCGTCAAGCAGGTTGCCACGCCATTCGACCTTGAGCGGGTCGGCGCTCAACGGCTGGGAAAGGTCCGATTGGTCGGCGCGTTCGACGCTGTAGATCAGCGGACCGTAACGCAGCGCCACGCGGCCCTCATCCGCATTGACGTGCTGGTCCGCCGTGATGCGCTGCGGCCGCAGCGGCAGTTCCAGTTCGATGCGGTCGCCGGCCTTCCATTCGCGCGTCACCACCGCATAGCCCTTTTCCATTTTCGGAGTGTAGGATTTTCCGTTCACCGCAAATGACGTGTAGCCGCTGACCGCCGGGGTTTCGGTGTAGAGTTCGCTCGTGCTGCGATCCGGAATGCGCACATAAACCGAGAATTTGCGCGACTGCTTGGGGTTCACGGTGATGGCGATCTTGCCGCTCCAGGGATAATCCGTGTCCTGCACCATCTCGACATCCGTGCCGGCGACGCGCTCGACGTTGATGCGGCTGCCAATGAAGAGATTCACATAGATGCCGTCATCGCTCTTCACATAGGTCCACGTGGGAATCATCAGCAAGGTCCGCGGAATGTTGCCCACGCAACAGGGGCAGACGTGCCACGGCGTCCGGCGACCATCAACGAGCGGATTGGTGTAGTTGAAATTCTTCCCGTCCAGATCCGTCGCGCCGAGCAGCGCGTTATACATCGTTTCCTCGTAAAGGTCGGCATACTTCGCGTCGTGATAGGCGAGGTTCAGTTTGTATTGGAAGAAAATCAGGCCGCAGCTTGAGCACGATTCGCAGTAGGCATGATTCGGCAGCGAGTAATTCGGGCCAAAGCCTTCCGAGGTTTCGCCGCTGCCGATGCCGCCGGTGACGTAATATTTCTTGTTCACGATGTTGTCCCAAAGCGACATCACGGCGCTTTCGTAGTCGATGTCACCCGTTTCCGCGGCAATGTCCGCCATGCCGGAGTAGAAATAGGCCGCGCGCACCGCATGACCGACGGCTTCGTATTGTTTGATGGGCGGCAGATGGCTCTGGTCGTATTCCGAGCCGCCGCGCCGCGAATCGAGCAGGAACCGCGCGAGCTTGATGTAATTGTCGCCGCGGCCGTGGCCTTCGACGTCATTCACGAACCGGCCGAACCGCACCAGCGCCTGCTCCATTTCCTGATGGCCGTCAAACCACGCCTTCTTGCCCGGACCGATGTTGGCCACCCAGCAATCCGCCAGCTTCTTGGCCGCATTGTAGAGGCGCAAGTCCGTGCCGTCGGTGAGCGTGTAATGATTGATGGCCGATTCGATGAAATAGCCCGCGACGTAGCCTTCGTGGTCGCCGCGGTGTTCCGGCGACCAGCGTTCCGGCCAGCGCTGGCGGTCGGCCAGCGTGTAGGCCGTCTGCAAATAACCGTCCGGTTCCTGCGCCCCGAGGATGATCGGAATCCAATCCTCCAGCGTCCGTTTCATCTTCGCCTGTGCCTTAAGGATGTCCGGATCGCCCTGCGGATCCACCATCAACGCAATGCACATGGACTCGACGGTTTGATGCACCCAGGCGTTGGCAAAGACGTAACCCTTGTGGTGTCCGTGCGGTTCGCCGCGCAGCGCCTTGCCCGCCTCGATGAAATTGTCAATGCCGCCCTGCCCTTCCGTGAGGTTCGTTGCGTTGATCTGGTCAATGCAGTGCGGAATCCAGTTCACAATCAGCGCCTTCGCCCGCGCCTGCCAGAGCGGGCTGTTGATGCTGTAATGCTTGGTGTAAACGACATTGAGCCGCTCCTTGGGTGGCGGCGGTTCGGCGCGCAGCTTCAACGTCGCACTGCCGCTCAAGTCCCCGTCCAGCGCGGTCAGCTTCAGCACGTAATCGCCCGGCTCCGAAACGGTGGCCGTGGTTTCCAGCGCGCCGGCGTCCGCAAAGTTCACTGCGCCCGGCCCGGACGTCTTCGACCACGTTGTCTTGATGTTTTCGCCCTTGAGCGATTTGACCGCGCCGGAGAGGTAGGTCTTGCCGCCGATGATCACGACGCGATCAATGCCCGCGTTCACCGACGGCGGAAAGCCCGGCGAATCGCCCGCGTCATAGACCTTCCACTCGAGAATGCCCGTCGAGAGCCGCCCGTCTGAAACGATTTCCAGCCGCAGTTTGGTCGTGTGCACCGGATCAAAGGTGGTCGTGTTGAACTGATTTCGCGCCACGCCCAGGCCGGCGGCGTTCGGCACCGGGACGAACTCGCTGCCGTTCCAATACAACAGCCGGCACGCCTTGGGCGCGCCCACACCCTGCCCGTCAATCCACCAGTAAACCTCCATCCGGTTGGCGGAAATCGGCCGGTCCCAGTCGTATTGCACCCAGACCGTGTCAGTGTGAGGCCAGTTGCCGTAGGCTTCGTGTGGCGCGGCGAACGACCGCCGGGGCGTGTCTCCATCATTGAGCGCATTGAGCGTGGTGTCGCCGGAGCAATAGGAACTCGACGGAGTCGCCACCAGGGCCAGATTGACCGGCTTTCCGTTCTCCGCGCCCCGCGCCGTCAACGCGAACAGCGACAGACACGACACGAACAGAGCGAACGGCGAACACCGGAACAGCCGGGCAAAACAAAGATGACTCATAAGCGTTGTATGGTGTATGCGGAAACCCGCCAAAAATACAGAAGATTAACCGCCAGCCCATATTCGAAATGCACCCGGGGCTGTCAGCAATCATCACGGAAAGAGGGAAAGCCTCACGCGAAGAACGCGAAGGACGCAACGTGCAGAAGCCGGAAAGCTTCTATGGACTGCGGCGAGAAGCAAAACGCCGCGCCGCTGTGAACACCACGCCCGCGGCAAAAAATCCCGCAACGCCATCTTCCCATCTTGAACCTTTGCGTCCTTCGCGATCGCGGCGTGAGGCTTCTTCCCGGCATTTCATTGATACCATTTCGTGGCAATATTCGCCGGGCCTGTCACGCCAGCCGTGCCAGTTCCGGTGATTTTCAAACGGTAATCAAATTTGTTCGTGCGGCTGGATTCGCCGTTGTAGAGGAAGTCGGTATTGCAAATGACCGCAATCATGACGTTGTTCTTTATGGCCTTGCCCGCGGGCGGCGTCAGGCTGCAGGCACCGCCGGACACGGGCTGGCTGTAGATGACCGAATTGTCCGTGGCGCGATAGACAAGCTGGCAGCTCATGTTCGTGCCCAACGGAGTGAAATTCACCGTCACATTGCCGGTTGCATTCGACGTCGTGAGCGGAATCTGGTTCGCGCCCGACCAGCCGGGGAGCGTGCGCCACTCCGGCGTGAGCGTGCCGGCGTTGTTGGTCGTGACCACGTAGCACCGCGCCGTCCACGCCGGACAGTCAATCCAATAAGGCGACCATTCCTGGTCAATCGTCAGGCCCCAATTGTTGTTGAGCAGCGTCTTGTAGGCATTCGACCATTTGCCGAAATCGCAAAACACCTGGCGGGCGCGGAATTCCTTGATGAGCCGGCGCGTTTGATATTCGCCCAGGCCTTCGGGAGCCCTCGCGAGCCCTTCGAGCACACGATTCGTGCAGTAACGCCAGATCCACGCCACGCTGCCTTCCGACACGATCTCGCCCATGAAATGCGGGAACGCCTCGCCGTATTGATTTCCGCCGAGCAGATTGCGCCACGTGCAAATCTGCACGTTGTTCGAGAACCGGTTGACGCCTTCGGCACACGGACCCCCAAAGCTGTCGTCCTGCAGCCAGCCGCTGTAGCATTCAACCGGCATGAACGGCGCGATCATCTGCCCCGCGCTCAGGAACCCCATGCTGCTGTAGTTGGAAGTTTTGCGGGCTGCGGCCTCGCCTTGCAGCCACGTGTTCCCGCCTTCCTGGAACCAGCACGCCTGTTTGCAACCGGGCATGTCGGCGAGCACGGAGTGAATCATCTCGTGCGTGCAGGCTTCCTGTTGCGCAACCTTGTCGCCGTAAGGACAGGCCGGGTCGAAGGAATAAACCGGGTAATATGAGAGGAGCCCCATCGGCCAGTCTTCGCCGTTGTAATTGATGTTCCCCTGCCAGCCGCCGAGGTCGTTGCTCTGTCCGCCAACGCACGTGCCCGAGCCGAGCAGATAAATCGCGCTGTGGTAGCCGCGCTTGGCGCGCTTGTCCGGCGGCCAGCCCATCACGTCGCGGAAGTAGGCGAAATCCGCGTTGAGCTTTTGCAGCATCGGAATCCACGCGTTCGACGTGACGAGCGAATTCTTCCCGTCGCCGAACCGGAAGCAGAACCAGTTGTTCGGCAGCGTGATCGTGGTCGTGACGCCGGAGCAGTCATCGAGCACGTTCGTGGGCGGCGGAATCGCGGCGAACTCGTTGGTGAAGTTGTAATTCAGATCGGGATTGTATTTGGGCCACACGTAGGGCGCAGCCGGATCTCCCGCCACGACGGTGACGCTCAAATTCGCCGCATGTGTGCTCAAGCTTCCCTGGCCCCAGACCGTGACTGGATACGTGCCCGGGGAAACCGTCGCGGAGGCAATCAGCGTGAGCAGGCTCGTCCCGCCCTTGAGCGTCGCGGGATGGAATTCGCAGGCAAGACCGTTCGGCAGATTGCTCGCGCTCAATGAAACCGTCTGCGGATGATTGCCCGAGGCGCCAACCGTCACGGTCACCGTGTTGGCGAGCCCTTGCGTCACGACCAGGCTGCTTTGCTCCAGCTGAAGTAGAAAATCATTCCGCGAATGCAGGCGGAAAAATGCCGCATCGCCGGAAACCGAAACTGTTACAAAATTGGTTCCGCCCAACAGCGTCGGCGCCGGCAGTCCGTCCGTGCTCCACGCCGCTCCCGCCTGGGTTGCGCGTTCGAGGACGTATTCCGCCGTGGGATCCTGCCAGCTCAGCTCTAGCTGGTTCCCCGGACGCGCCGCCGCGTGAAGCAGTGCCGGCTCCAGCGCAGCGCCATCGCCGAACACCTTCCATTCCAAGATGCCGGTCGAGGCCGCGCCCGAGGAGGTGAACTTCAAGCGCAGCCGGTCGGTCCGGATGGAATCGAACGTCGTGACGTTGTATTGGTCGAGCGCCAGGCCAAGGCCGACCGCGTGTGGCACCGGCACATAACTGTTGCCATTCCAATATTCCAGCCAGCTTGCCGACGGAATGTGAATGCCGACTTCATCCGTGCTCGTGTTGTCCCGCCACCAATACACCGCAATCTTGTCGGTGTTGATCCCAAGCGGCCAGTCGAGGTCCGACCATTGATATTCGACCCAGTTCGTGCCGGTGGTCGGCCAGTTGCCGTAGGCGCCGTGGCTGTGGTCAAAAGAATTGGCCGGCTCAAAGCCGTCCTGGATCGCCAGCAGATTTTCCCACGGGGAAACGTAGGACGTGGAAGCGGTTGCGCTCAACGCAATGTTGTTCGTGCTGGCGTGGGTGCTGGCCAGCCCGGCAAGGAGCGCCAAACCACAGCTCCCCCGGACCAGCGGTTTGAAAATCAGATTCTGGACGGTCATGCCATCGAATGGTGTCGGCGTTTTTCCCGGAAAAATGCAGCTGTTATCGGGCTGTTCAATCGGCTGATGAAAACAGACTTCGTTCCCGCCCCACTTCCACGGGCAACGGCACCCCCCCCTGTCCGCCTGCAGGCCGGCTGCGTTGTCACCGGCGCCGTCGGACAAGCTCTGCACACACTCACCGTTGAATCGCCAGCCGACGGCGGCGGGCACAACGGTTTCATCGCAGTGTTTTTCGGGGTGGGCAGTATTCACGCAGTGTGCGGCTGCCGCGCCAATTCCCCAATAGGATGACTCCACGCCCGCATACTCAATTTGCACCCGGCGGCCGGCCTGGGCCGCGGCTGATTTATTTGACGCCGCTCATCAGCCGCTTGATGGGACGCGAGAAGACGATCAGCAAAACGCCGGCGGTCGCCGGCAGAATGACGATGTTCAAATACAATGTCGGCCAACGTTGGAGGGCGTCCGCCTTGAACTCGCCGGCGAGCAGCCCCGCCAGCAAATTGCCCAGCGACGTGGCGAGGAACCAGATGCCCATCATCTGCCCGGCCAGTTTTCGCGGTGCCAGCTTCGTCACGGAACTCAAGCCCACCGGGCTCAGGCACAATTCGCCGAAGGTGTGCAAGAGATACGTCGTGATCAGCCAGGTCGGCCATGCTTGATGACCGGAGGCGACGACTTTGGCGGCACCGGCCATCACGAGGAACCCCGCCGCCAGCAGCACGAGGCCCAGGCCGAATTTCACCGGGATGGAGGGATCCAGATTCCGCCGCGCCAGCCAGACCCACAGCCACGCGAACACCGGCGCGAATGTGATGATGAAGACCGGCCCCAGTGCCTGAAACCACGCTGCGGGCACTTCGTAATTCAGCCAGCCAATCGTGCGCACCGTGCAGCGTTCGGCAAACAGGTTGAATGACGAGCCTGCCTGTTCAAACCCGGCCCAAAACAGGGCCGACGCGAGAAAAAGAACCAAAATCATCGCCACGCGTTCCTTTTCAATCTTGTCCAGGCCGCAGCCCAGAAACGCGAAGCCAAAGAAAGCGACGGCAATGACGAGAATGACGTAGGCCATGCCCTGCGCCAGCGCCACGGGATTTAACGGAAGCCAGCCGCACAAGCCGAGCAGCAACACAATCAGGGCGGCCAGCAGACCGCCGAACAAAATGAACTGTTCGGAAACGTGCAGCGGATTCTCGTTGCCCCGGCGCCTTCCCGCCTCGCCCAGCAGGTGCCGCGAGAAGTGAAATTGAATAAGCCCCAGCACCATCCCCACCCCGGCCGCGGCGAAGCCCCAGTGCCATCCCCGTTCCTTGGCGAGCCAGCCGCAAATCATCGGACCAATGGCCGCGCCCAAATTGACGCCCATATAGAAAATGGTGAAGCCGGCGTCCCGGCGCGCGCCGCCTTCGGGATACAAATCCCCCACCAGACCGCTCATGTTTGGTTTCAGCGTGCCGCTGCCGACCACGACAAAAATCAATCCGAGGTAGAACGTCTGCGTCCAGGGCAGCGCCAGCGTGAAGTGCCCTAGCGCAATGATGATGCCACCATACCAGACCGCCCGTTGTGCGCCCCACAGGCGGTCCGCCAGCCAGCCGCCCGGGAGCGACATCAGATACACCGCTGCCGTGTAGAGCCCGTAGATGGCCGTCGCGGTCTTGTCGTCCAGGCCCATGCCGCCCCGCACGGCATCCACCATGAACAGCACCAGCAATGCCCGCATGCCATAGTAACTGAACCGTTCCCACATTTCCGTGAAGAACAGCGTGTATAGCCCGCGGGGATGTTTTTGGCCCGGCGCAAAGGATGTCGCGCGCGGCAAACCGGGGTCGGCCATCAGTTCGGTTTCAATCATGCGTTCTGAGTTGGGCGGGAGTTTTGCCGCCACGGCGTCGCCGCAGACTTTCCCCAAAGGCCTCGCGTCACAAGGTCTTTTTCAGGCGGCCATCGTCAGACGCCGCGAATCATGATTTCTTCAAAAAGGCCCGGACAAAAAAGTCCACCAGCCGTCGCGATCCGTAGGGCGTGCCCGCCACGCCGTGGCCGGTGTTGGGCATGTAGAGCAAATCAAAATCCTTGTCCGCCTTGATCAGTGCGTTGACGACCTGCATCGTGCTGGCAGGATCCACGTTGTTGTCCATTTCGCCCACCATGAGCAGCAGCTTGCCCTGCAATTTATGGGCATCGGTCACGTTCGAGTTGCGCGCGTAGCTTTCATCCACCGGCCAGCCCATCCATTGTTCGTTCCACCAAATCTTGTCCATCCGGTTGTCGTGGCAGCCGGAATCAGCCACGCACGCCTGGTAGAAATCACCGTGATCCAGCATCCCGCGCAACGCGCTCTGGCCGCCCGCCGACGTGCCGTAAATCCCGACGCGGCTCAGGTCCATGCAGGGATGTTGCGCCGCGGCGGCCTTGATCCAAAGGATGCGGTCGGGAAAGCCCGCGTCCGCCAGGTTTTTCCAGCAGACGTCATGGAACTTCTTGGACCGGTTCGAGGTGCCCATGCCGTCAGCCTGCACGACGATGAACCCGCGCTCGGTCAGCCGGTGATTGCGGTAGTTTAACCGGAATTCCTTCGGCACAAATGAATCCTGTGGTCCGGCGTAAATGTCCTCCAGGACCGGATACTTTTTGGCGGAATCGAAATCCGCCGGCCAGAAAATCACGCCGTAAATGTCCGTCACGCCGTCGCGGCCCTTGGCCACGAAGCGTTCCGGCGTGCGCCAGCCGCCGGCCCGCAGTTCGCTGTCATCCGCCGTCTCCAGGTGGCAGACGAGCTTGCCGTCATCGGTCCGCCGCAGGTCATTCACCGGTGGCAGATCCACCCGCGACCAGGTGTCTATCAGGAACCGCTGGTCGGGAGAAAAGGCGACCGAATGCGTGCCGTCGCCCTCGGTCAACACGACAAGCCCCGTGCCGTCAAAATTGATGCGGCAATATTGCAGGTAATACGGATCCTGCCCCGCGATCAAACCGCCGGCCTCAAACCAAATCTGGCGCTTCGCCTCGTCCACGCGGTCCACCTTCCGCACCACCCAGTCGCCCTTGGTGATCTGATTTTTTACGCGGCCCGCCTTTGCGTCATAGAGATACAGGTGATTCCAGCCATCGCGTTCGGACATCCAGATGATCTCGTGCGTGTCATCGAGGTAGTCGGCGTAATACTTCGCCGAGTAGCAGATGAACGTCGCGCTGTGCTCGTCAACAATGGGACGCACGGCCCCGGTCTTGGCGTCAACGCCCAGGATGCGCAGCACCTGATGCCCGCGCTGGTTGAAGAGGAAGGTGAACTCGCTTGAATCCGACGCCCAACGCACGTCGCTGATGGACCAGGGATTCGCGAAAAGCGCGTCATCCACAGGAATTTCCTTCTTCGCTTCCACATCGAACAGGTGCGGCTTCGCATAGGGCACGTCATCGCCGGGCTTGAGGTAGGGATACGAAACCAGCCGGGGCTGAAGCTGGTCCTTGGGCGAGGATTGCACCATGTAGATGCGGTGCTGCGTGCCGGGTTTGAAGCGCATGGCGACAAAGTGGCGGGAGTCGGGCGACCAATGAATCTCCGGCGTCGGCTGCTCCGGCTCGCGGGTGTCGTATTCCATGTCGATGGCCCGGTCCGCCTCGATGTTGCGCGCGTAACTGTCGTCCGGATTTGCGTCATAGGTCAGTTGCTGCTCCTGGCCGCTCGCCGTGTCGCGCAGAAACAAATTATGTCCCTGCACGGACACCTCCCACTTTTGATCAGGCGAACGGACCCCCTCGGGCCGGCGCTCGGCCCGGCCGTCGCGACGGTTCGGCCGCGGGCGTTCCGGCGCCGCCCCACCAATCTCCGCCACGCCCGGTTCCTCGGCCGCAT
This sequence comes from Verrucomicrobiia bacterium, assembly GCA_035765895.1. Taxonomy (NCBI): domain Bacteria; kingdom Pseudomonadati; phylum Verrucomicrobiota; class Verrucomicrobiia; species Verrucomicrobiia bacterium. The sequence goes on from DASTWL010000095.1 coordinate 30,417, forward strand.
CGAACACCGCGATGATGTCGTCATTGGCCGCCGTCACGAGCCAGACATGGCCCACGTAGGTGTGCTGGTCGCGGGTGTCGCCAGGTTGCAAACGGCCGTAAGGCTGGCGATTGCCGTCGGTGTCGAGCCAGAACAGGTTCACGGCATCCGGCAGCCGGTTGACGAAGCGGATGGACGTTTCCGTGGTGCTCGCCCGGGAAGGATGCGGCCGGCGGCTGAACGGCAGACGATTCGCGCCGTCGCCGTCGCCGGTGGCCGGGGTTACCGCGTAACTTTCAAGGTCCAGTTCCCAGGACTCGGCGCCGCGCAACGTGACCTTTTTCGCATCGGGCGAAAACCGCAGCGCCTCGAACGGCAGTTGGGCAGCCTCGAACGGTTTGCCCGTGGCCTTGCTCAGAGCCGCGGCCAGCCGCGCGTGGTCGAAGGCTGCCGTGCGCGTGCCCGCCGCCGCATCCACCAGCACGAATTCCTTCCGGCCCCCGGCGAGGTCCACCCGATACCAGAACCGGTTCGTTGCGCCCGCGGCATCCGCGAACCAGTGCGGGATGACTTTGTCGCGGTAAACATGCGGCGCGCCATTGGTCGGCGCACCGTTCGTCGCGGGCGCAGCCGCCGCCCAACACACCACCCCCACCACCAGCCAGCCAAGGTTAAGCACAGATTTCATGATGCAACAAAGGACACAGTTTTTGGAACGGGAAAGCAATGGCCCGCCAGGGGAAGCCGCCACGTTGGCCCGCGGGAAAGCACGGCACAACGCAACTCATGATTGCCAGGGCACACATCCACGAACGTTCCGGGTCATTGCGCGCGGAGCGTAGCCACAAAGAGCTGCGGTTCCCATGCTCGAAACACACAGCGGGCTATCCGGCATCATCATTTGCCCGGGCGGGCGTTTCACGTCTTGCTGAACTTCTTGCGGCGATATTCGGAGGGCCGCCAGCCAATCCACTTCGTGAAGGCGTTCGAGAACACGAACGGATTCTGGTAGCCCACTTCCTGGGAAACGGACTCGATGGTCTGATCCGTGGACGCCAGCAGCTCGGCCGCGCGCCGCATGCGCAGGTAGGTGACCTGGTGCATCGGGCTGCGGCCCAGCTGGCGCCGGCACAGCCGCCGGAGATGCTCGTTGCTGTAACCGGCCTCGCGCGCCAGCCGCGTCAACGACCACGAATCCGCCAGGCTCGCGGCCACGCGTTCCCACAACAGGCGCAGCTGATCGGGCTGGTCGGACGGTTGCGCAAACCGCAGCACATACGCGTGGATCAAGTCGGTCCACTCCTGAATCAACGTGGGTTGCGCGGGACCGTTGCATTCATACATCAGTCCCAGGATGGCCGAGCGCAGCGGCAACGGATCATAACGGGCCAGGACCGGCGTGGTGGCGTCTGCGATGGGACGTTGCGCGGTCGGACGTTGATAGCACACCCAGCAAAATTCCCAGCGCGCTTTGGGCACGGCCTCGAAGGCGTTCAATGTATGCGCCGGCAGCAAACAGGCGTAGCCTTCACGGCACACGCGCCAATGTCCGTCAATCAGCACCCGCCCTTTGCCGCCGATGCACGCCAGAAAGTAGGTCGTGGTCTGCTTTGTGCGGATGATCCGGGTGGGCCCCTGCGTCTCCTCAATGCCCAGATGAACCATCCGGTATTGATTCAGGGCCTGGCAGACGGGAAAGCCTTCGATCCAGGGGCGCGATTCAATGTTGGCCGCCTGCACGCCGCGCATGCGGGTGTGCGGGCTGTGAACCGTGACATCGACCAGCTCGGTTTGGGCATGAATCACGCCGCTGAAATTAAAGAAGCCGCGACTGTTCTGGCGATAAGAATGTGCCGCCCGCTTGGCCGCGGCACCTCCCGCCGCACAGCCACATCACGCCGGTGGTGATATGTGATAGGTGGGGGTGCATTCCATTCATGGGCGGAACCACGAATCGCCATTAGCCTTTAATCATGTTTGTGTGTCGGCATCGCCCGTGGTTCAACGGCAACCCACCTCCTCCGCGGCACGGTCCCGCCAAGGTTTAAATCATCCGGGACGCGAATCATTTTCATGCGTTACGATCCGATCACGCCGCAATTGTTCGTGGAAAACCGCCAGCGCCTCGCGGCCCTGCTGCCGCCCAACGCGCTGGCCATCGTCAATGCCAATGACATTTGCCCCACCAATGCGGACGGCACCCAGAACACCATCGTCAATTCGGACCTGTTCTACCTGACCGGGGTCGAGCAGGAGCAGACCATCCTGCTGCTCTACCCCGAGGCCGACGATGAACGGCATCGCGAACTGCTGTTCCTGCGCGAGCCGACGCCGGAAAGCGAAACATGGGAGGGCCACAAACTGAGCAAGGACGAGGCCCGCAAGCTTACCGGGCTGGAGAACATCCACTGGCTGTCGGAATTCCCGCGCCTGCTGCACCGGCTGATGTGCGAATGCGACCACGTCTTCCTGAACAGCAACGAGCACAAGCGCGCCGTCATCGAGGTGGAAAGCCGGGACGCGCGGTTTGTGGCGGAGCTGAAGCGCCGGTATCCGCTCCACAACTTCCGCCGGCTCGCGCCATTGCTGCACCGGCTGCGCGCCGTGAAGTCCGAAACGGAAATTGCCCTGATCCGCCGGGCGTGCGCGTTGAGTGATCAAGGCTTCCGCCGCGTGCTGGCCTTCACCCAGCCCGGTGTTTTTGAGTATCAGGTCGAGGCCGAGTTTGCCCACGAGTTTACCAGCCAGGGCGGCCGCATGGCGTATCAACCCATCATCGGCAGCGGGCTCAACGCGTGCTGCCTGCATTATCTGGCCAACGACCAGGTGTGCCGCGACGGCGACCTGCTGCTGCTCGATGTCGGCGCGAGCTACGCCAACTACAATTCCGATCTCACGCGCACCATCCCGGTCAACGGCCGGTTCACCCCGCGCCAAAAGGCGGTTTACAATGCCGTGCTCCGCGTCCTGCGTCAGTGCATCGCCGGCCTTGTGCCCGGCCGGAAACTCAAGGACTGGCAGCAGGAGGCCGAACAGCTGACCGAACGCGAACTCGTCCACCTCAGCCTGCTGACCCCGGCGCAAATCAAGCGGCAAAAGCCGGACGCGCCGGCCTTCAAAAAATATCTCATGCACGGCGTCGGGCACCCGATTGGCCTCGACGTCCACGACGTGGGCCACACCACCAAGCCCATCGAAGCCGGCTGGGTGATGACCGTCGAACCCGGCATTTACATCCGCGAGGAAGGCTTTGCGGTGCGGCTGGAGAACGACGTGCTCGTCACCCGGGACGGGCCCGTGGACCTCATGGCCCACATCCCCATCGAGGCGGATGAGGTCGAGGCCCTCATGAATGCCGGGAAAGCCTCCCGCAGCGGCGGCAATGGCCGGCCCCATGCGTCCCCGCGAGCCAAACGCCCGCTTGCCCTGGCGCCGGGATGAACGGCGCGCTGCCGCCCGGGTCAAATCCCCTGCTTGTTTGCCATGAAGTTATCATTCACCGCCTCTCTTGCCGCAGGGTTCGTTCTCGCTGTGATTCAGGCCACGGCGATCAGCGCCCCCACCAACGCGCCCGCCGTCAAGCAGCTCAATCCGCCCGAACAGGGATTTTTCGCCAAGGAACTGGACTTCCACGGCATCCCGATCAAGGCCCACGCCGTCGTGTCGGACGCCGCCCTGTTCGCCGCCCGCGACCGGTTGACCCGGCTGCTCGAACACCTGCCGGACATCACGGCCAAGCTCGCCGCCGCCCGCGTTGAACTGCACATCATCGGCAAGGACCAAGTCACCACCGACCTGCCCGAATGGCGGCAGGACAAGGGCAAGCCACTGCCGGAATACAACGGCCTGACGCGCGACCAGCGCACGCGCGGCATGGGCGGCCGGCTCGTTTCCTGTGGCGAGGAAAACCTGTTGAAGCTTGAAAAGGACAAATACCACGGCCGCGACATCTGCCTGCATGAATTCGCCCACGCGGTGCGCAATTACGGCATGAGCCGTTCCCTGCGCGCGCGGTTCAACGAACAGTTTCACGCATCGCTTGCCAAGGGCCGCTGGGTGAAAAGCTACGCCGGCAGCAATCCCGATGAATACTTTGCCGAACTCACGATGTGGTATTTCGGCACGCACGGCGACCTGAACATGAACCCGCCGAAGCCGGCTGACGGCGCCGAAGGCTTGAAACAATACGATCCCGAAGCCTATGCCCTGTTCGATGATTTCTATCAGGGCCGCCTCACCGACGCGCAAGCTTCCGCCTCGCCGAAGTCTTAAGTTCAGTCACCTGCTTCGGCCGCAAGAAGACCGCCCTGCCACTTCCCAACGGCGTGAGGGTGGATACTCGCACAAGAGCCTGCTCACCGTTCTGAGGCACTTCGTGCCGCGGCCAATGACGAAGAGCATTGGTCGCAACCGCCGAAATGCGCTACGCTGGGCACACGGAATGGGCGCACCTCGCCTCAACCGCCGGATGCGGACCGGTTGAGACAGCGTTGCTGCGCGCCGCTTCCGGCCACGACATGAACGACGACAAGAGCATCAAATTAGACATTGCGGTCCTGGGCGGCGGCTTTGGCGGCGTGTATTGCGCGCGGGCCATCGGCAAGGCACTTGGACGTCGCTCGCGGTTCAAGGCCGGCATCATCGCGGATGAGAATTACATGGTCTTCCAGCCCATGCTGCCGGAAGTGGCCAGCTCGTCGATCTCGCCGCGGCATGTTGTCAATCCGCTGCGGCTGCTCTGCCGGAACGTGGATGTTCTGCGCGGCCGGGTGGAAGCCATTGACTGGAACCGCCGCAGCCTGACGCTGAATGCCGGACCGTTCACGGGCAATTTGCGCATCACTTACGACCACCTCGTCCTCGCGCTCGGGGCCGTGACGGATTTGAGCCGCATCCCCGGCATGCCGGAGCACGCGTTCCTGCTCAAGAACGTCGGCGACGCCATGCATTTGCGCACAACCATCCTCGGGCGCATTGAAGAGGCCAACCTGGAACCGCGGCCGGAACTCAAACGGCGCCTGACGACGTTCGTCGTGGTCGGCGGCGGATATTCCGGAGTGGAAACCGCGGGTCACATCTTGGACCTGTTCCGTGCCATTCACGGGTATTACCCCAACGTGTCGCTGGCGGACCTGACGGTTTATCTGGTCCACAGCGGCGACCATCTGCTGCCGACGCTGAGCCGCCGGCTGGGCGAATACAGCGCACGCCAGTTGAAACGGCTCGGACTCAAGTTGGTTCTCAATCAGCGGGTCAAATCCGTCACGGCCAACCGTGTTTATCTGGCCGACGGCACGAGCATCGAAACGAACACCGTCATTTCCACCGTCGGGAACGCGCCGCATCCGCTTGTCAAGGAGCTGGGCGCCGCCGCCGGCCTCGCGATGGAAAAAGGCAACGTCGTGACGGAAGCGACCGGCAGGGTCAAGGGCCAGACGCAACTCTGGGCGGTCGGCGATTGCGCCGCCTTCCCGACGGTGACAGGCGGCTTCTGTCCGGGCACGGCGCAATTCGCCTATCGGCAGGGCTTGCTGGTCGGGCGGAACGTGGTGCGACAACTCCACGGACGTGCGCTGCAATCGTTCACGTTCAAGGGGCTCGGTGAAATGGCCAGCATCGGTCATCACCTCGCCGTCGCGGAAATCTGCGGCGTGCAATTCTCCGGCTTCTTCGCCTGGTGGCTTTGGCGCACGGTGTATCTGCTCAAGCTGCCCCGCCTTGACCGCAAACTGCGTGTCGTGCTGGACTGGACACTGGACCTGTTTTTCCCGCGGGACCTCAATCATCTCAGCCCGCGCTTTACCAAGCCGGTGAAGGAAATTTATCTGGAAACGGGCGACGTGCTGTTCCACGAAGGTGAACCGGCCTTTTCCTTCTACCTGGTGAAAAGTGGCGCGCTCGAACTGCGCGAGCCCGGGGAAGCCCCGCAACGCATCGCCGCCGGCGGCTACTTCGGCGAACAGGCGTTGCTCGCGGACGGCCTCTGGCACTGCGACGCCTGCGCGGTGGAACCCACCACGCTTGTCTCCATTCCGGCGGGGATCTTCCACCAGCTCGTGCGCGGGGTCGGCTCCCTCGGCCAGTTCTTCCAAAAGTCGGCCACCAAGTATCAATCACGCGAAATCGTCGAAGCCATCAGCCGCAAAATTCCGCCCGCCGTGGCCACACGCCCGATTGCCGCGCTGATGGAACGCAAGCTCTACACCCTCGCCCCGGACACGACGGTGCAGGATGCGCTCGTCATCATGCGGGATCATCCGCGCAGTTCCTACCCGGTGGTGAACGGAAGCGGGCAACTGCACGGCGTCGTTCCGCGGGAAGAATTTTACGAGCTCTTGAAGCGTGAACCCACCCGGCCCGCAACCCGGCTCACGGAGCTGCCGCTGGCCCAATTGCCCACCGTGCCGGCGCAAACCCGCGTCAGCGAAGTCATGAAATGTTTTCTGCGCACGGGATCGAACAAGGTTCTCGTGGTGAATGACGCCAACCGGTTGCAGGGAATCGCCACCCTGATGGACCTCCTCGCCGCCAGCGATCATCCGCCGGATGAAGCTGGCGGCGGTTCGTAACGGGCGGCGGCATCCAATGCCCGGGCGCGCCGCACTGGCTTCCGGTCACCGGACGCGAGGAGCCTCCGCGAGCACAGCCACCGGGTGATTGCCCGCCCGCCATGCCTGAATTCCGCCCAGCAGGGGCCGCACGCGGGTAATTCCCTTCCGGCGTAGCAACAGGGCAACCCGAGCGCTGGTAACCTCGTTTGGGCATGAGCAATAAAGAATCACGTCACGGTCGCGGGGAATCTCGTGGTGACGATGGTCCACCTCATCCACGCTCAAGCGCATCGCTCCGAGAATGACAGAACGGTCGCTTTCAAATTCCAAGGTTGAACGCAAATCCAGGATGACCAAATCTTCGCCCGCAGACTGCTTTTCCCTCAATTCAGGAACGGTGATCCGCGCGATTCGCAATTCACGCAGGAGGCGTTGGCGATGCCAGTATTTGAAGCCGATATACAAGGCGGCCAGGCCGAGAATCAACGCCAAAGCGCTGCCGCCAATATGGGAAATGGCGGAGTTAATCTGTTCAATTTGGTTGCTGAAAAGAAAACCCAGACCGAAAAAGCAAATCCCATAAAGCAGCGAGCCGGCTCCATCAGCAACAAGAAAGGAGCTTAAGCGCATTCCAGACATCCCAGCCAGCGGTGGAGCCACGGTGCTAAAACCCGGCACAAATTTGGCCACCACGATTCCCTTGGCGCCGTATTTTGAAAACACATTCTGCGTCCGCCTGATGCAAGAATCCGGCTCCAGAGACATGCGGCACAAAAAGCCCAGCACGTGGTTGCCGCGATAACGCCCCAGAAAAAACCAAATTCCGTCGGCCAGCAGGCACGCGACGAGCGTCATCATCATCCCCCCAAGCAGGTTGAATTTCCCGGCGGCGGCAAGCGCCCCAGCGGCGAGCATCAAGAGTGGTGCCGGGAAAGGAATTCCCACCTGTTCCAGAAAAACGGCTCCAAAGACGATCCATAACCCGTAGTTTACCAACAACTGATCGGCTTGTGTCATAATCTAGTCGCCCAAAAATCAGCGCTTTGAGGTGTGCTCGCCAAATAACTTTGCATCCAACGAGAATTTTCCACCTCCCATGAATGCAATGGATACGATGACGAGCGTGTAAAGAATAGCCAGCTGGGGATCGCGGGCCGCCAGCAGATTTTGCAGGATGGCTCCGCCCAAGGCTCCCGCCAAAAGCAGCGCGTTGATCCGCGTAAACAGTCCGGCAACGATGAACAGCGAACAGACGAGTTGGATGATCGTCGCCACCCAGGCGGATGCCACCGGAGCGGGGGCGTGCATTCCCACCACATCTTCCACCAACGGCCAGGGTGTGCCATGGCGGGCATAAGCAATGCCGCCTTCGAGTTTATGTAAGCCGTGGATGTAAAAAACCATTACTCCGGTAGAAACGCGGAGAATGAAATGTCCCCAAGTGACGGCAGTGCTGTTTTGATCGGCATCTAGCGATTTCTTAAATGGATTCATGGCATGCCTTAAAATGCAAAGCAATCGCAGCCAAACCCGAAGAAGTCGGCGTAGCGATTGCGTGATGCCTCCGCAGCGTTGAAGAGCTGCTGCAAGGCGTGACCACAGCCGTGTTCATGGCAGGTGGCGTTGTGCTGATGCTGCGGCAGCGGCACACCGGCGCGGGCGGCTTTGCGAACATCCAACGGCGCGCCGTAGCCGCCGAAGACTTTGACGGGCGACCACTCGGGCAGCACGGGAATCGGCGGCGGTGCGTGCGGCGTGAATTCTTCCGTGGCATGGACCACTTTGCCGTCAACAATGGTAAGCACCGACTCAATGCTTTTGATCTGTTCTTCCGGAACTGCAAAGTAATCTTCAGTGAGCACGACAAGATCGGCCAATTGACCCGCAGCGATGGCGCCTTTCTTGCCAGCCTCGCTCGAAAACCAACTGCTGCCCTGCGTGTAAAGACGCAGCGCTTCCTCGCGGCTGAGACAATTCTTGTCGGGATACATCGAAACACCGCCAACAGTTTTGCCCGTCGTCAGCCAGTAGAGCGACACCCACGGATTATAGCTCGCGACACGTGTGGCGTCCGTGCCCGCGCCAACCGGCACGCCCAGTTCCAGCATCTTGCGCACCGGCGGCGTGCGCTCGGCGGCTGGCCGACCGTAACGCTCCATGAAGTATTCGCCCTGATAGGCCATGCGATGCTGGACGGCAATGCCGCCGCCCAGCGCCTTGACGCGCTCCAGATTGCGATCCGAAATCGTTTCGCAATGGTCAAAAAACCAGTTCAAGCCCTTGAACGGCACATCGCGATTCACCTCCTCGAACACATTCAGGAAGCGCGTGATGCTTTCGTCGTAGGTCGCGTGCAGGCGGAACGGCCATTTGTTTGCGGCGAGCAAGGCGACGACTTCCTTTAATTCGCCTTCGAGTGAACTGGCCAGATCGGGACGCGGCTCGAGAAAATCCTCAAAATCCGCCGCGCTGAAGACCAGCATCTCGCCGGCTCCGTTGCAGCGGAAGAAATCGTCGCCCTTGCCAGGTCCGGTCATTTTGATCCAGCGGGCGAAATCTTCCTTCTCCTGTTTCGGTTTTTGCGTGAACAGATTGTAGGCGATACGGAGAGTCATCTCGCCGCGCTCGTGGAGCTGGTTGATGATGGCATAGTCCTCCGGATAATTTTGAAATCCACCACCCGCGTCAATGATGCTCGTCAGGCCGAGGCGATTTAACTCGCGCATGAAATGGCGCGTGGAATTCAACTGATGTTCCGGCGGCAGCTTCGGACCTTTGGCAAGCGTGGCGTAAAGGATTGTGGCGTTCGGCCGTGCGATGAGCATGCCGGTGGGATTGCCGGCGTGGTCGCGCTGAATTTCGCCGCCGGGCGGATTGGGCGTGTCCTTGGTGTAACCACAGGCGCGCAAGGCCGCCTGGTTCAGCAACGCGCGGCAATACAGATGCAAAATGAACACGGGCGTTTCCGGTGCGGCGGCGTTGATCTCGTCCAGCGTCGGCATCCGGCGCTCGGCGAATTGAAATTCACTCCAGCCGCCCACGACGCGCACCCATTGGCCGGGCGGCGTGCGTTGCGCCTGTTCCTTGAGCATCCGCAGCGCATCGGCCAGCGACGGCACGCCGTCCCAGCGCAATTCCATGTTGTAATTCAATCCGCCACGGATGACGTGCAGATGTGAATCGTTGAGTCCGGGAATCACGCGCCGGCCTTTGAGATCAATGACCTTGGTGTCCGGCCCGCGTTCGTATTCCTCGGCGTCGTCCACGCCGACGATGCGGCCATCCTTGACGGCGATATTGGTCGCCTCGGGATATTTCGGGTCGAGCGTGGTGATGCGTCCGTTGTGCAGGATGAGGTCAGCGATTGTTTTCATGTTTGAGGTTTGGTTTTGGTTGCAGCCAGCCATGCAGCGCGCGCGTAATCAGCGGCATGACCACCCAGGTTAAAAGTGCGACTACGCACGCGTTGAAAATCGCGTTGTTCAGAATAAAATTCAGCGAGCGAACCGCCGGGCCGATGGTCAGGCTCAATCCCATCACGACCGGCAGCACGCCGGCATAAGTGGCGATGGCCATTTTCCAGCGTGTTGGCGGATTGTGCGGATTGCGGAACCACGCTTCGAGACCGGTCAATTCGCGATATTCCGGCGTGCCTTCCGTCAACGGTTTGATGCGCTCCTCCCAAGCCTTGAACATGGGCGAGGCATAAAAATCGTCGCGTTGCTGGGCGTTGGCAAAGGTCCGTAGAATTCCAAACTCAGGCGATGGCGATCCCGGCGGCGGGACCAGCATGCTGGCACCATGCACGCCGGTGTGCGCGAAAGAGGTTTTGAAAAACTCCTGAAGCGCCACTTGAAACTCGGTTTCGCAGCCCGGCTTGATCCGCCGGGTGATGGCAACATGAATGGGTTCGTTCATGACTTGTTAAAAAATATAGGTAAGCGTCGTGGAGACATAATTTACGTCCTTGCCGCCGGCCTCATGAACATAGCTGCCGGTAAAAAAGTGGACGTAAGAGGCTCCGAAAGTGAGGTGTCGTTGAATTCGCCACTGCAAATTCAAATCCACCGCCGTCGCGACATAGGCGGAGGCATTGCTATTTGCCGGTATCTCAATGTATCCGGGGACGGCGTAAACGGCGTCATTTCGCGAGTAGCGCCAAAACCAATTCACCCCGCCGTCCACCGTCACATTGCGCAACGGGTTCACCGTAAGGTTCGGGTGGACGCCAATGATGTTTTGCGGACGAATCAAGCTGGCATCGTTAAAATATCCGGATTTGAAATAGAGCGCATCGAAAGTTTGCAACTGCCCGTCACCGGAGTTGTGGTCGCCGCTGGTCACGCCGACTTTCAATCCCAGCCTCGGCTGCCACGTCGCATCCCAAGTATAGCCGAGGTTCTGGCCGGCGGTCCAAGCCAGGATGGAGTCATCGCCAAAACTTCCCACCTGCAAAACTTGTTCGGCGTCCCAGTCCCAGTGACGCCATTTCCCGAATTCACGCGTGCCGAAAGAGTGCCTGGTTTCGTGGCCAGTTACCGAAGCATAGGTCGCGGTCTGGTTGTCGATGCCCAGATAATAAAGATCAAATCCCTGCTGGTGCTGGGTGTTTAACCAATGGGTGACATACAATCCCCAGAAAGTTGTGTTGGGATTACTTCCGGAGATTCCTCCGCTGTCCTCGACCGGCCGGGTGAGAAAGGCCGTCGCTTCCCACAGCGGCCGGGTATAGATCATCTCAAATCCGTCAAACCGGCTGGGAATGTTGGGTGCCGCACGGGTGGCGACAAGTCGGCCCGCCCCGAAGCTCATGCCGAAACGTCCGCCGCGCACCGTCAACTTTTCATCGTCGGTCAAATAGGGAATGACGTCGAGAAAGGCAAATTGCAAATCCAGCGGATCATCTTGCACATCGGGAGCCGGTGGATTTTCGCCCTCCATGAGGCCAGAAATTCCTTCCGCAAAGATGCGGACGCGCTCGCCAAGATGCACGTCGGACAGGAGGGTGACCCGTTGCAGCCAATAGGAATTTGCCCCCCTTCCCCCAATTCCAAAATGGGGGTCGTAATTCCCCTCGAATCGCTCACGCACCTCGCCGCCCAGCGTCAGATGCCAATCAGGCGCATTGGTTCGCAGGGGAATGTATTTAATTTGATCAAGCCAGTCGGTGCGATTGGTTGGATTGTCCAGGTAGGAATAATTTTCATTAAAACGCAGAACTTTGTAGGCCGGCGGCACGAACTGGCTTTCGGGCGGCATGGTTTGGGACAGCGCAGTGAACGGCACCACAAGCACAGCCGGTATGAGCCACTCACTGCGCATGAGCTTTACTTGGTTGCGGAGACGTAGGGAGCGGTGTCGCGCCTGGCGAGTTCACTGTCCACGCCCGCAATGCCTTCGCCGACCTGTTTCACGGCGCTGTCGAAATAGCTTGGCCCCGCTTCGATCACGAGACTTTCGATGCTGAACTTGGATTCGAGCCCCTGCGCTTGCAGGCGCTTTTCCGTGTCATAGGCGAACAGGAATTGCTCTGCGAAGGTGCGGTCGCCTAGCCCGACTTCAATCACAGTATTGCCTTCGTCGCGAATGACTGGCGCCCAGGCAACATGCCTGGCCTTGAGCCGAACCGCTTCTCGCGCGGCGATCCGGCCGACCACACGCAATGAATCCAGCGACAAATCTTTCTCATCACCCAACCCGATGACCATGAAACGCTTCGCGGGGATGGAACCCTTCGTTGGTGTAAACAGAATCGTTTCGCCCAGTTCGCCGACGAACTCACCCCGGTTGCGCAACGCCGAAAGCAGACCACCGAGGTGGGCGTCGGTGTCTTTTGCCGCGCCTTGATAGGTGTCACCGGACGGCTTGTGTTTAAACAGGCAGATCATTTGCAAATCCGCCGCCTCCATGTAAGGGCCAACCATTTTCACCGAGAGCGTGATGCCCAGCGGTTTGGTGGCGAACACATTTTCCTTGGGCGCGCTGGTGGAATCGGCCCGCGCCGTCGCGACCAGCCACAGCGCAGCCAATGGGATAATCAAAAATCGCGTCTTCATAAAACTTGAATGCAGTTTCATCAGTGAGCTTTTTTCGGAACGATCTGCGGCTTTTGCGCGGATTGCGGCGCGTGATGGACCATCGTGTAGGCGTATTCCACGCCCACGCCGTAAGCGCCAGCCTGCTGTTTGAGCAGGCCCATCAGGTTGTTGTAATGCTCGCGGTTCTTCCAATCGCGCTGCCATTCGAGCAAGGCGGCAATCGTCGTCAACCGCACCGCGCCCGCCTGCACCATGCGCGACAAAGCGGCTTCCTGCGCGGCCGGCGAAGTTGCGCCGCAGCAATCTTCCACCACGTAAATGTTGTAGCCGGCGCCGAGCATCTCAATCGTCGGCCAGGTGATGCATACTTCCGTCCACAGGCCGGTCATGAGGATGTTCTTGCGACCCGTGGCTTCGATGGCTTTGCGGAAACCGGCGTCGTCCCAGGAATTCATCGAAGTGCGTTCCACGACCGGTTGGCCGGGAAAAACGTCGAGTAACTGCGGCCAGATATAACCGCTGAATGATTCCGTCTCGACGGCCGTGAGCACGGTGGGCACGTTGAACTCCTTCGCGACTTTGGCGAGAAGGGTGACGTTGTTGATCATGGTGGCGCGGTCGGCGCTGGCCATGCCGAACGTCATTTGCGGCTGCTGGTCAATGAAGACGACGGCGCTGTCTTCGGGGGTGTAGAGTTTGTGGTATTGGTTCATAGTTTTTTGTTGGTTGATGTTTGTTTGGATTCAGTTGAGGTCGAAAAACAGAAAATGAGCGCCGGAAGTGGATCGCAGTTGAATGGCTTTTTCGCAGTCAAGCGAAGCCCCGTCGCCGGGAGAAAGCCTGGTTCCATTCAAGTCGAGATCACCTTCAATCAATTGCACCCAGCCGTGGCGTTGCTCCCCCAATACCTGATTGATTGTTCCATTGGCCGCGAGCTTGCCAATGTAGAGTTTAACATCCTGATTGATTGAAATGGATTTGTCCCGGCCATCGGGCGAACAGGCCAGCGTCAGTGAATTCACCGGCGCGTCGGCGAAAGATTGTTGCGCGTAGCTTGGCGGGAAACCTTTACGCGCCGGCATCAGCCAGATTTGGAGAAAATGAACCGGCTCGCTGGGTGAATTGTTGAATTCGCTGTGGGCTATGCCGGTGCCGGCCGAGATGCGCTGCACGTCACCCGCCTTCATTACGGCCGTGTGCCCCATGCTGTCCTGATGCTTGAGCGCACCGCTGATGACGTAGCTGATAATTTCAAAATCCTGATGCGGATGTGTGCCAAATCCCTGACCGCCCGCCACGCGGTCTTCATTGATGACCCGCAAATCACGGAAACCCATGTGTTGCGGATCGTAATAGTTCGCGAAGGAAAACGTGTGATAGCTGTCGAGCCAGCCGTGATCGGCATGGCCGCGAGCTTTGGATGGACGGATTTTGATCATGGTGGTGGAAACTTCAGTTCAGGACTTGATGAAGGCCAGCAAGTCGGCATTGAGCTTGTCTTTGTGGGTGCGGGGAATTCCATGAGGTGCCCCGGCATAGACGAGCAATTTACCTTGCTTGAGCAGTCTGGCCGCCGCCCGGCCGGTTAGGTCCAACGGCACGATTTGGTCATCGTCGCCATGCACCACCAGTGTTGGCACATCGGTCTTTTTCAGGTCGTCAGTAAAATCCGTTTCGGAGAAGGCTTTGATGCAGTCGTAGGTATTTTTGTGCCCGGCCATCATACCTTGCATCCAAAACGTATCAATCGTGCCTTGTGATACTTTTGCTCCGGGACGGTTGAAGCCGTAAAATGGGCCGGCGGCGAGATCTTTGTAAAGCTGGGCGCGGTTGGCAACCGATCCCGCCCGAATGCCGTCGAACACTTCGATTGGCAGACCGTTGGGATTCGTCGGCGTCTTCAGCATCTGCGGCGGAACTGCCGCGACCAGCACGGCCTTCGCCACGCGCTGGCTGCCGTGACGCCCGATATAGCGGACCACCTCGCCGCCGCCAGTGGAGTGGCCCACCAACGTCGCGTTCTTCAGATCGAGCGTATCCATCAACAGCGCCAGATCATCGGCGTAGGTATCCATGTCATTACCCTGCCACGGCTGGCTGGAGCGACCGTGACCGCGCCGGTCGTGGGCAATACAGCGGTAGCCCTGCGCGGCCAGAAACAACATCTGGTCTTCCCAGGCATCCGAATTCAATGGCCAGCCGTGACTGAAAACCACGGGCTGACCGGTGCCCCAGTCTTTGAAGTAAATCTGCGTTCCGTCCGTCGTGGTGATCGTATTCACGCCTCAACCATACCCGCATGCTTGCATTTGCAAATTGAACATTGGAAGGAGCGGGTTCTCCTACTTTAGAAGGAGTGCGGCAAAAGCAGAAAAAGAAAAAGCTGACCGCGGAGGCCGCTTACATCCGCAGCAACCCCCGGCGGTTCGCCACGGCAATGGCTTCGGTGCGGCTCAAGACATTGAGTTTTTTGAATATGGATTGAACGTGGCTTTTGACCGTGACTTCGGAGATGGATAACGCCACGCCGACGAGCTTGTTGGGCTTGCCTTCCGCCAAAAGCCGCAACACTTCCAGTTCGCGCGGCGACAGTTCTTCGCCAGGCAATCGCTCGGCCAGCTTGGCCGCCACGGCCGGCGGCAGGAAGGTGCGGCCGGCGTGAACGGCCCGGATGCACTGAAACAATTCTTCGCGATGCACGTCCTTTAACAGATACGATTTCGCGCCCGCCCGCATGCCGCGGTAAATGTCCTCATCACCGTCATAGGTGGTCAGCACAATGATCCGCGCGTTGGCATCAATGGCGCGGATTTCGTAAATGGCGGTAACACCATCCAGCTCCGGCATGCGCAAGTCCATCAGCGTGACGTCGGGCCGGTGCTGGCGCCACAGGGCCACCACTTCGCGGCCGTTGCCAGCCTCCGCGACGATATGCATGTCGTCCTGCTGGTTGATGATGGAAACCAGCCCGTTGCGCACGACCGTATGGTCTTCGGCAATGAGCACGCGGATGGCGGGCGGCCGGACCGGTGCTGCGCCCATCTGCGCGGTGCGGCGACGGAAAGCGGTGTCCACTTTCAGCTTCTCAGACCTGGTCATTTTCATGGTTTCTGTCGGCCGCGTCGGCCGGTTTTAATTCCACCAAAATTTCCGTGCCCTGCCCGGGCATGGACCGGAGCACGAAACGGCCCGCCAGCTGTTCCGCGCGTTCCCGCATGCCGACAAGGCCAAAGCCATCATGCTCGGCCTGCGGGTTGAACCCGCGCCCGTCATCCACAAGCTGCAATCGGACCGTATCCGCCGCAAACGTCAGCGTCGCGCCAAAACGGCGGGCCTGCGCGTATTTGATCGTGTTGGTCAGCGATTCCTGGGCAATGCGCAACAACCCCTCCTCCCACTCCGGCGGCAGGGACCGGCCCGCCCCTTGCACGACGAGCTCGGCTTGCAGATCCGTGCCGCTGGTCATCCGTTTCAACAGATCATCCAGGGCGGTTGAAAGCGTTCCGTCGAGCAGGGAACGCGAACGCATGGCACGGACGGAACGGCGGGCCTCGCCCAGGCTTGCCCGCGCCAGGGCCTCGGCGCGTTCAAGATGTGCCGTAACTGCGGGGCCATCCGCGCCCGTCATGGCCCCCTTCGCGGCTTCAAGCTGCATGATCACCCCCGTGAATCCCTGCGCCAGCGTGTCGTGAATATCCCGCGCCATGCGATTGCGTTCGGCCGCAACGGCAGCTTCGCGGCTTTGGCGGGACAGGCGCAGCAACCGCACCGCCAGCATCGCCTGATGCGTCAAAGCCCGGGTCAGTGCGATTTCTTCGGACAGGAATTCCCGCCTTTCCGCAAAGCGAATGCTGATGAGGCCGGCCACTTTACCGGCAAGCATGGTAGGAACCGCGAGGGTGCAAACGATGCCTGCCGTGCGCAGCCGTTTCATGATGGTTTCGGCGGTGGGATTGGCCGCGGTCGCAAATGACCAGTCATGCCAGCACGCCTCTGGTGCCTCCGCAAAGCGCACCCGAAACTGGCTTGGTTGAATGTCGCCGAT
>DASTWL010000096.1 GCA_035765895.1 Verrucomicrobiia bacterium
CGCGCCCATGGCCGTGACGCTCAACGTGACCGGGCTGGCGGGGAGATTGTTCGTCACGGGCTGCGGCTGCCGGGTGATGACGACCTCCGGCGGCATGTCCACGCCGCTCACCGCAAATATACCGGCATCCTGGTTGCCGCCGCCCGACGGGTCGGTGAACGTGATCGAGGCAATCGCCTGATTGAGTCCCAGCGCGGCAAGGTTCAAGGTAGTTTGATAAAAGTTCGGATTGTTGAAGCCGGGATTCTCCGTGTAGAGCGTGCTTTGTCCGAGACGCATCCTCCCGAATCCCTGCAACGCGACGTTCGTGGTCGTGAAATACCAATCTTGCGCATTGAAGCTGAAGGTGGCGCTGTGGGTGCCGTTGGTGAAATTCAACATGAAGGTGCCGACCCCGCCGCCGTTGGCCGAAGTCGCGAGGATGGCAATTGAATTGCAGGCCCGCGGCGTGGCGAACGTCAGCGTGCCCGTCGTCGGATATGAACTCCTCCCCAGCAGCAAAACGTTCTGACCGCCGTAAGGGCCGAACCGGAAAACCGTGTTGTCAAACTGGCTGGCAAACCGGCCGCTGGCGGGCAATCCCTGCGCTCCGCCGCTGCCGCCGACCTGTGGGTTCCCGGCGAGACCCACCTGGTAAAAGCACCAGCCATTGGGCAGATCGAAGGCCGTGGCCCCGGGCGTGCCGGGGCTGGCATTGTAAGGCGCAATGACACCGGCATTGAATCCCGTCACGTCGATGGGATTGTTGGCGTCCGCGTTCAACACCGACACGACCACGCGCCGGTTCAGTTCGGTCAGCGCCGGGTTGCTCCCGTTGACGATGTTCACGAACAGCTCGAATTGCACTTCCTGCACCGTGTTGGACGCCAGAGCGTCGTAGTCGAGCAACGCATTGTTGGCGACGCTCAACACGCCGCTGTCATCCAGCGAAAACGTGTTGTTGCTGTTTCCGGAAACGATGGTGTAGGTCAACGCCCCATTGGGGTCCGCCGCAGGGACCGGGCCCACCACCGTGCCGTTCGCAGCATGTTCCATCACCGCCAGCCGCGTGGGTTGCCGGGCGCCCGCCACCGAACCCGCAATCGAGTAATA
This sequence comes from Verrucomicrobiia bacterium, assembly GCA_035765895.1. Taxonomy (NCBI): domain Bacteria; kingdom Pseudomonadati; phylum Verrucomicrobiota; class Verrucomicrobiia; species Verrucomicrobiia bacterium. The sequence goes on from DASTWL010000096.1 coordinate 1,093, forward strand.
TCCCAGGCTCGCATAGTCGCTGAAGCCGTTGGTCAGCGGACTGTTGCGCCCCGCCCCCGTCACCCGGAACGTATAAGTGCCGGCCGCCAGATTGGTGACAATGCCCGCTTCGAGCGTGGTCTGTGGATTGTTGCTGGCGATGACGGTGTCGGCCGCGTCCGCCAAGGTGGCTTGAATCGCCAAACAGGCCCAATCCCCCACCGGATAGGCAAACAACGCAACGCGTCCGCCCGTGGTGGTAAATTGAAAGGCATCCGTGTCCGCCGTGCGTTCAATCACCCCCTGGCCAAACACCGCGTTGTCGCTGAAGACGTCCAAGTAACGGGAAGTGGCCAGCGTGCCACCGGCATCGTCCGTGCGGTAAGCGACGTTGTTGTTCGCCGTGTCGATGACGTTCAGGTCATCCTCGTGATTGCCTGCATATTGATACTCGCCCTTCGACCACGTGGACACCGGCTGATAGTAGCCCACACCCATCGTGGGCGCCCAGCCGGTGGCGCCACTGCCATGACCAGCGTAATACTCCACATGCGTGGTGTTCGTTCCATCCGGAATGTCCTGCGTGTCGTGGCTCAAGCCGAGCGTATGACCGCCTTCGTGCGCGGCGACTTCCGCGCCGTTTTTACCGGTGTTGTAAACCGACCAGCACGGTGTGTCGCTGCCCCAGTTCCACGACCCCACGTAGGCCACGCCCGCTGCGGTGATCGGCGTGTCCGTAAAACAGCAACGCTGGCGGCTGCTGGCCGGCGCCGCCTGATATACCTTGATGTCCGTCGTGACGTTGATGTTGAACGGCATGTAGTCCTCGGCCACGCGTTTCCAGACGTCCTTGATCGTGGTGTTGTTGGCCGCGCTGGGCACTGAGTAGTTCACCCCGCCCCACGTCGGCGTGTAGCCGCCGAAGAAATCGAGCAGATACACGGCCTTCGATCCGGGATTGCTCTGGAGGGAAACGATGCCGACGCCGTTGAGATTCGTATTGTAGCTCGGAACCACGGCCGGCACGGCGTCCGGCCGCAACGGCGGCGCCTCGGCCGTTTGATTGGTGCTGACTGCGGCCGCCGCAGGCGCTGGCAGGCTGAGACACAGCACCTCGTCCAACCGTCGCTGCCACAATTCCGGCGCGCCATCCGGTCCGGTTGGCTCAATCCGATAGGCCGTCTGGCTTGCCGGAAATTCAATGACCCCGACCGCTTTGCCCGCCTTGCCTCCGGCGGGCGGTTGGAGGAAGAAGAATTTGCCCGCCTCGGGTTCCGTCAGCTGTCCGGCCAGATAAACAATTTCACCGTCGCGCTGCTGCACGGTCTGGATGGTGCCCGCGGCCATGCGGCCCGCCGTCAATTCGAAGCGGATCGGATCCCCGCTCTGCGCCGTCGCGAAGCCCTTCAAGAAGTCCGCATCCCACGCGCGCTTCGACTGGCCTGGCTCACGCAGCGCACCGGCGTAAGGATTCACCCGCGCATCGAACTCGCGCGAAACGCCGGCATTCGTTGCGCCAGCATTCATAGGCGCGGAAATGGCGGGGGCCGGCTGCGCAGCCGCACCAACGGAAAGATGGTTGGTGCCCTGATTGACCACTGGCTCCGCAGCGGCAATGACCGGACCCGCCGGCGTTGCCGGTGCTTCACGGCCGACATCGAAGCGGTTTTTGAGATGGAGTGCGGCGACCATGAATACCACCGCCAGGACCGTCAGCAGAACTTTCTTTTTCATCTTATATTCACAGGGACAAGGCCGACGAACCTCGCGGTGAGGTCGCCTTCCCAACGGCACGCCGCCACTTCCGTCCATGCCGCGGGCTGGTTGGTGTGGGAGCCGGCCCGACCGCCTAGTTCAGCAGCCTGGGCCGCTCGTGAAAGGTCTTCAGCACGAATTCGCCAAAAATCGTGTTCGCCCAGGCAAACCACGAACGCGTGAACTTTTGGGGATCATCCTTGTTAAACGCCTCGTGCATGAAGCCCGTGCCCGCATGCGTGCGTTGCAGCGTGTCCAGACAGCGATGGATTTCCCGGTCGTTCGTCGCGGTCAACCCCTCGATGATCACGCCCAGCGGCCAGATCATGTCCACGCCAACGTGCGGGCCACCCAGGCCGCTCACCGCCTTGCCGATGCAATAATACGGGTTCTCCGCCGACAACAGGAACCGGCGGGTGCGCTGGTAGATTTTGTCCTCCGTGGCAACCGCCCCAAGATAAGGCAGCGACAGGAGGCTGGGGATGTTGCCATCGTCGGTGCAGTAGTAATCGCCGAAGCCATCCACCTCGTAGGCGAAAATTTTTCCGGCCTTGGGATGACTGACGATGGCGTATTCGTGCAGCGCGTGCTCCACCTCGTCCGCCATGGCCCGGCACTTTTGGGCGAGGTCGTGGTCGTTGCGAATGGCCTCCACCATGTCGGCCGCCTGCCGCAGACTGACGACCGCAAAGAAATTTGACGGCACGAGAAACGGAAAAATCGTCGCGTCGTCGCTGGGCCGGAACATCGAAAAGATCAGACCGACGGGCTTGGCGGGATTGCCGTAACCGCGCCCGGGCACCGTGTCCGTGGCGATTTCCGTGCGGCGCATGAAATGGTAAGGGCCACGCCCGTGTTTGCGCTGCTGTTCGCCGAACGTCTGCAGGACCAGCTTGATCGCATCGTGCCACGTGGCATCGAACGGCGCCGTGTCCTTGGACAGCTTCCAGTATTCGTGGGCGAGGCGGATGGGGTAGCAGAGCGAATCGATTTCCCATTTACGCTCGTGCACGCCGGGTTTCATGTCCGTCAGGTCACTCTTCCACTCGCCCACCTTGTGGTCGTCCTTGTAGAACGCGTTGGCGTAGGGATCCTTCAAAATGCAGCGTGACTGGCGGTTGATCACGCCGGCAATCAACTGCCGCAACGCCTCGTCTTCGTGCATCAGCGGCAGATAAGGCCAGACTTGCGCCGAACTGTCGCGCAGCCACATCGCATCAATGTCACCGGTGATGACGTAGGTGTCGGGCCGGCCATCGACCATCGCGAAATCGACCGTTGTGTCGAGCGTGTTCGGAAAACAGTTCCCGAACATCCAGGCGAGTTCGTGATTGCCGACGGAGGATTGGACTCGCTCGATGATCCGCTCGACGGCGGTGCTTTTGAACTTGCGGCGCTCGACGGGCGTGCGGACAACGGGAAACCCGGCCTCAGCCGCCGACAGGTGTGACAGCAGCGTGGCACCGGCCACCACGAGGGATGTGTTGCGGATGAATTCTCTGCGGTTCATGGCTTGAAAAACAATGGAAACACCTCACGCCGGGATGACTTTCTTGCCGATGTTGTGGCCCTTGGCGCCGTAAAAGGCGACGTAGGAATACGCAATCAGCGGCACAATGAAGGAAACCTGAATGCTGAAGAGGTCGGCAATTTTTCCCTGCAACGGCGGCAGAATGGCGCCCCCGAGAATGGCCATGACAAGCAGCGATGAAACCTGGCTCTTGTAAATGCCCGTCCCCTCCAACGCGAGGGAGAACGTGTTGGACCAGCCAATCGAGGTGAACAGCCCAATGGCCACCACGCACCACATGGCCACCGGCCCTTTG